>CAYONK010000586.1:0-3288 GCA_964405285.1 uncultured Ardenticatenaceae bacterium | reverse complement strand
GAAGAGAATGCCCCGCGCCAGCACGTAACCAAAATAGCCGAGGATGAGGCTGCTCGCCCCCAGGTGGGCGGTCCCTGATTTGCCGAAGAACCAGATACCCAGGCCGCTGGCTAAAATAATCACCGGCGTGGACAGCCAGAAGGCGCTGATGTTGGGGACCATCACCAGATAGGCCAGGACGAGCAGGGGGATGGTGTTGGAAAGGATGTGCTTGAAATCTTTGTGCAGAAACGGGGCGATGATGAGCGGCAGCAGGCGAAAGCGGGTGCGCGGCTGAATGGCGAATCGCTGGTTGAGCTTGCCGCGCAGCAGCAGCCCATCCACCAAGCGCAGCCCCCAAATGAGCAAGAACAGGCCGAAAACAATCGAAAGTCGGTCGAAGGTGAGAGGAAAAGCGTCCATAGTTTAGGGTGTGGAGTTAGAGCTAGAGCTAGAGTGTAGAGAATGATCCTCTAGCTCTATCCTCTAGCTCTCTCCTCTAGCTTTCGCGGTAGCGTAGGTGGACGGCGCCGAGGTGGATTTCGTCGCCATCCATGAGTTGGATGCCGTATTCGGGCGCTTGCTGTTCGTTGACCCAGGTGCCGCTGGTGGAGCGTTCGTCGAAGATGCGGTAGTGGACGCCTTCGAGGTGGAGGGTGGCGTGCAGGCGGGAGACGGTGATGTCGTTCTCGAAGGCGATGTCGGATTGGGCGGGCGAACGGCCGAGCCGGACCACGCTGGTCGTCAGGGCTACGTAGTCGGGCATGCGGGTGACGGATTCGAGGATTTCCAGGTAGGCGATGGGTTCGCTGGAGGTGACGATGGGTTCCTGGCCGGGGGAAACGGCCGTTTCTCCCCTACTCGCCCCTCTCTTCCCCCGCCCACGTTGGCCGGCCCCAGCCGCCAATCGGGAAAACACCCCCTGCCGGTAGAGCAGGAAGACAATGCCTGCTCCGACTGCCAGCAGTAGGGCCACGCCAAATAGAGTGAACAGCGTCCGCCCCACGCTGCTGGCGGCCAACTCGTCCGGGATGTCGCGGCGGCCTTCCTGCACCGTCAGGACGACGGGCGGGCTGCTGACCGGGATGCCTTGCTCGTCGAGAATGGCTACTTGCAGCGAATTCTCGCCGAAGGTGAAGTTGTTCACCCGCGCCGTGAAGGAGCCGAGCGTGTTTACCGGAATATCCTGCACCACCATGCCATTGACGACCAACTGCGCCGCCTCGACCCGCCGGTCTACGCCATCGAGCCAGGAAACGGCCGTTTGCAGGCGCAGCGTCACCACGTCATCCAGATTGGGTAGGGTCAGGACGCGGCTTTCCAGCGGCAGTTCAATCACGATGCTGGGCATACTGTTGGAGACCTCTACCGTCGTTTGCGCCCGCGCTTCCGGGTTTTCCACCAGCGTCACCGTCACGGTCGCCTGACCGCCGCTCAAATTATCCGCCACGTAGCGCAGCCGATATTGGTCGCGGAATTGGGCGATGCGGCTCCAAATCGCCGCTACCTCGCCTGAACTCTCCAGGCTGGTGGCCAGGCCACGCGAGCCGGCAGCGATGCTGCGCAAATAGTTTTGCCCGATGTCATGGCTCACTTGTTGCAAATTGGCGTTGCGCAACCAGATGGTGTGGATGGGGATGCCCAGACTGGCGGCGCGGGGGGCGACATCGTTGGCCGTGTAGCGCGTGCTTACCGCGTCCGTGCCATCAGATAAGACCACCAGGCTTTCTACCATGTCTGGTCGGGGTTTGAGTTCCGGCATTCGGTCCAGCATGGCCATGGTGCTGTCAATCAGCGCCGTCGCGCCGGTCTCTGGTGGCAGTGGGTTGGCGAAGAGGTTGCGCACGCTGTTGTGGAAGGGCGTGGGGGCCAGCAACTCTTGTGGGTCGGTCACGCCGATGCTGTAGACGGCGATGTAATCCACCCCTTCGCGCATCGTCGCTTCGCTGGCGAATTGGAGGATGGCGTTTTGAATGGCTTCGATCTGACCCGCGACGCCGGGAGGCACGTCCACCAAAAAGACAGTCAGCGTCCCCACCGCTTGCGGGGTGGCGGATTGCACAGCCGCGGCACGGCCGTTATGCTCCACCCGCACATTGTTCACCGACAGGGGCAGGGCCACGCCATCGGCGGCCACGCCATACGCCTGAACCTCGATGCTGGGCGGGCTGCTGGCGTCGCTATCGGTGATAAAGAGCCAGGGGGCTGGCGTACCGCTCTCTTGCGCTCGCGCCGCGCCGCTGCCCAGCCATAAACTGAATGTCAGGAGAAGTAATAGGAGAAACGGCCGTTGCCTCATCATGCGCTGCCTCGTTAATTGTCAATTGACAATTGCCAATCGTCAATTGTCAATGTCGCTTTCGGGTCTGTTCTGTATAATAACAAACCAGGAGCGGAAAGTAAACATAATCACACCTGTTCTGCTCCGCTTGTTCATGAATCGAGGCAAACCCATCATCAAATCCTTTGCGTCCTTCGCGCCTTTGCGTTTTAAAATTCTGTCAATCCTGGCGATTTGTTTGCTCTGGCCGACCATCGCCTTGAGTCAGACCACCCCCCAGGCCGCGCTGTGGGTAACGGCCGTTGACGACAGCGACTTCCCCACCATCCGCCTCAACGTCAGCACCCTCGTCCCCCCCGGTGGCCCCTGGCCCGACCTGACCGGCCTCAGCCTGCGGGAGAACAGCATCCCCGTCGCCTACGACATCCTCACCACCACCGTCGGGCTGGACCTGATCATCGTCATAGACGCCAACAACACCATGCTGGCGACAGATGGCCCTGGCGGCCAGACGCGCTGGCAGAATGTCCAGGGTATCGTCAGCCGCTACGCCGAGGAATTTATGGATGAGGCCGGGCTGGACCGGGTTTCGCTGCTTGCGCCGGACGATGGGGGGGAGAACGGCCGTTTCCTCCTGCAAAACGAACCCTCACCCGCCGCCGTCGCCACCGCCATCCAGAACAGCCCCCCCTTGTTGGTCAACCCCACGCCGCTCAATGAAATGATGCTCCAGGCGCTAGAATTGGCGGAGATGGGGGCGGAAAACGGCCGTTTCCAGGCCATCCTCCTCCTCACCGACGCCGGGCAAATCCAGTTCCAACTCGCCTTCGACGACCTGGTTGCCCAGGCGCAGGCCGCCAACGTCCCCCTCTTCGTCGGCATCTTGGGGGCGCAGGCCGACCCCGACGAGCGTTTCCGCGCCAACCGTCTCTCCGCGCCAACTCTGGCGAGCAGCCACCATTTGCCCACGCCGGAGGCCGCCGACCCGCTCTTCCAACTGGTGGCGGCGCAGCGCGAGCAATTCCAAT
>CAYONK010000585.1:0-3292 GCA_964405285.1 uncultured Ardenticatenaceae bacterium | reverse complement strand
ACCAACCAATTGCGCTCCAAAATCGGCGTCATGTTCGGCAACCCGGAGACGACCACCGGCGGCAACGCCCTGAAGTTCTACGCCTCGGTACGCCTGGACATTCGCCGCATCCAGGCCATTAAAAGCGGCAACGACGTCGTCGGCAACCGCACCCTCGTCAAAGTGAAGAAAAACAAGGTCGCACCTCCTTTCATGGAATGCGAATTTGACATCATGTACAACGAAGGCATCTCGTTTGCCGGTGACGTGCTAGACCTGGCCGTCACCCACGAAATCGTCAACAAACGCGGGGCTTATTTCCGTTATGGCGAGACTCTATTGGGCCAGGGTCGAGAAAACGCCAAAGCCTATCTGATGGAAAACCCGACGATGCTCGACGAACTGGAATACCTAATCCGCCGGGCAGCGGGGCTGCCTACCAGCGAATTTGAGCCGGTTGCCGGAAGCAATGGGCAAACAATCGCCGACGCAACTTTCTAAGTTTCCCCGCCAAATCCCGACCCGAACGACTTGAAAAAGCGTCGGGTCGGGCAACTCTTTTAAAAGATCACTCGTTCCGATATTGACAGCCCTAGCGCCGTTGCTATAATTGCGCTTTGTTTGATTACAAATTGAATTGTGTTCTGCCCCCAACGAGTGATGAAATCTATACCTCTAGTCCGCGCAGAGCGCACCATCATTAAACCCTGCGTAGGAGTTTTTCGTCATGAGCGACAATGACTTAACGGCCGTGGTTGAAGAAACCACACCCCAAACAACACCCACCCCCACCAGCCTGGACGACCTTCAGCCAAAGATGAAGCTGACCGGCACAGTCACCCGCCTGGAACTGTACGGTGCCTTTATTGATGTTGGCGTTGGCGTTGACGCCCTCATTCACATCTCCAAGCTCGGCAGTGAACATGTGAATCGGGTGGCCGATGTTTTGAACGTCGGCGATCAGGTTTCTGTCTGGGTAGATAAAGTAGACACAGAACGCCAACAACTCATGGTTACCATGATCGAACCGCTGAACGTCGAGTGGCGCGATTTGAAAGAAGGGCAGGTCTACACCGGTACTGTGAGCCGCCTGGAAAGCTATGGCGCGTTTATCAACATCGGCGCAGAGCGTGAAGGGCTGGTCCACATCAGCGAACTCAGCCACGATTACGTGAAGCAGCCCTCCGAGGTGGTCAGCGTTGGCGATGAGGTGCAGGTGTTGGTGCTGGGGTACAGCAAGAAAAAGCGCCGCATTGATCTCAGCCTGAAGGCGCTGCTGGACAAACCGGAACCGCAGGCTGGTTCAGCCCCCCGCGCCGCTGAGTCCCGACAAGTTTATGAGCCGATTGAACTTGAGTTAGAAGAGGAAGAGGATATGCCCACCGCGATGGAGATCGCTCTCCGGCAAGCGATGGGAGACGACTTCCCCACGCAGCGGCAAAAAGGCAAACAAGGCCGCAAACAACGGCACAATCGCGACCGGGAACGGGCGAGACAAGAAGAGTTGCTCAACCGGACGCTGTACAACAATTAACACAAAAAGGCCCCGAAAATCGGGGCTTTTTCTTTGCGTTCGCACCTATTTACCACAGAGAAGTCATGCTGAGATCCTCCGAAGCATCCCGTTCCCCTGGAAAATCCGAGGCCGTAGGGATGCTTCGCTTCGCTCAGCATGACAATGGCGTGTGAATAGGGTAGAAGAGAGCCTATTTGCACCACTCCCTACCTCCGTGGTGAAATCCTTTAGCAGCTTAGCGCCCTCAAAAGACCGTCTCCGGCCAATCGAGCATCCAGGCAAACAATTCATCCCCGGCAGCGACAAAAGTAACGCCCTCTGGGATGATGAGCAGGGCATTCGCATTCACCAACGAAGTCATGATATGAGATCCCTGGCTGCCGGTCGTCCGGGCCTGGTAATGGCCGGCCGCAGCGCGGCTGACAATGCCCCGCACGTAACTCTCCCGCCCATCCGAATGAATCGCTTCAACCAGCCGGACAGGGATTTGTGGCCGGTCAAATTGGGTGTGCCCGGCCATTTTGCGGATAGCCGCGCGGGCAAACCGCTCGAAGGAAACCAGGGCCGACACCGGGTTGCCAGGCAGTCCGAGATAAGGGATGCCGCCATACCGCCCAAAAGCGAGCGGCTTGCCAGGCCGCATCCGCACCCGCCAGAAGCCGAAAGCGCCTTCCGCCTCCAATACTGCGCGTACCACGTCGTAGGCGCCGACGGACACGCCGGCCGAACTGACGAACAAATCTACGCCAGCCTCCAGACCCGCCTGTAAGCGGCTGCGCACGTCCGCTTCGGTATCTCTGGCAATACCAAGGATGATGGGCTGCGCGCCAAGCGCCTGCACCTGGGCAGCCTGGGCGTAGCTGTTGCTGTTGCGGATTTTGCCGGGAGCGAGTGGTTGCTCGACTGAGATGAGTTCGTCTCCGGTGGAGAGGATGGCGACGCGCGGGCGGCGAATGACGGCGACAGTAGCTACGCCAAGCGAAGCGAGGACGCCGATCTCCTGGGGGCGCAATTGGTGGCCGGCCGCAAGAACGGCCTGGCCCGCCTGAATGTCTTCACCAACGTGGCGTACGTAGTCGCCAGGGTGGACGGCGCGGTAGATTTGGATGGTGGCTGGCAACGGCCGTTCCGCCCCCCGCCACTGTTCATTCGTATCCTCAACGGGGACCACTGCGTCTGCCCCAGCCGGAAGCGGCGCGCCAGTCATGATCCGGGCGGCCTGTCCAGGGCCAACAGCCACCTCCGTCACCAATCCAGCAGCGATGTCGGCGACAACTTGCAAGCGGCGTGGTTTTTCGGTCGTCACCCCGCTCAAATCGGCGGCGCGAACCGCATAGCCATCCATCGAAGAGTTGGCGAAAGGGGGCAGGCTGTCTTGGGCGACAACCGGTTCGGCCAGGACGCGGCCCAGGGCATCTGACAAAGGCACGCGCTCGGCTGGCAGAACAGAGACACCAGCGAGGACGGCCTCCAGCGCCTGAGCTACAGTAAGGTCGTTGGGTGTAGACATTTTGAGTATGGGGGGCAAATTCAGACAGCGGCAAAACGGCCGTCTAGCTCCAGCGTTGCCGCCTCAGCCTGCATCGCCAGCAAAACGTGGCCGACATGGGTCCACAAGTCAAGTTGACCCGCAAAACATTCCCGACCGAAATCAGCCGTGACCTCTTCCACATGCCCCCGGTCCACCCCCGCAGCGAAGCGCAAATCCTTCCACTTCTTACGCACCGAGCCAAGCGCCACGTCGCGGATATCGCGTGACGGTCGGACCAGGGCAGTCGCAATCAGCAGGCCGGTGAT
>CAYONK010000584.1:0-3302 GCA_964405285.1 uncultured Ardenticatenaceae bacterium | reverse complement strand
TGTTCCCCAAAATACCCCTCACCGCCCTTCTCCCCCGTTTTTCAGCGGGATCGCTTTTGACAAGCCCTGGAAGGGTGGCTATAATTCCCAAGCTAGATTCATTAGCATAGGCTGAGTTACTGTTGGGACGGCGTTTGACAATTAGCAAAGCGTTAGAGGGGCAATTTTTTCTCTTGCTGTCTCTGAGGCTTGTCTGTAAGTAAAAGCATGCAGTTTACTTCATGATGCTCTGAACAGCGGTATTCATTAGAGTTACGAACTTGCGAACTCGGCCGGGTCCATTTCATAATCTGGAAACGGCCGAGTTTTTTCTTGAATCATAATATCCCATTTTTGGAAGAGATCGGTACGTATGTTGAGCGAAGATGCAAATTTCTTAGAAGAGATGTTAGATCAACACGATTACGAATTGCCCCAGGTGGGTGATATTCGTAAGGGGATCATTGTCGCCATTAATTCACAGGGCGTCATTGTTGATCTCGGTTCGAAGCGTGATGGCTTGGTCCAGCCATCAGACCTGAGCAAGCTGAGCGAGGAAGAACGGCAAGCGTTAAAAGTGAACGATGAGATTCCGGTTTACATCGTCAATAACGATCAGCCAGACAGCGTGATTGTCTCCATCCACATGGCTCAGCTCAACCAGGACTGGATTGACGCCGAAGCGTTGATGGAAAGCGGCGAAATGATCGAATGTGAGATCATTGGCTACAACAAGGGCGGGGCGATTGTGCCATTTGGCCGCCTGCGTGGTTTTGTACCCGCTTCC
This sequence comes from uncultured Ardenticatenaceae bacterium, assembly GCA_964405285.1. Lineage (GTDB taxonomy): Bacteria > Chloroflexota > Anaerolineae > Promineifilales > Promineifilaceae > Leptovillus. The sequence goes on along the minus strand of CAYONK010000584.1, from coordinate 2,536 downwards.
CACCTGACTGACCTGACGCCAGGCATGAGCGACCGTAAACGGCAACAACGGCTTGCCAAATTGCGTACCGAAAAACTCCCGCTAAAAATCATCGAGGTGGATCGCCGCCGCCGCCGCCTGGTCCTTTCACAGCGCGAAGCGCAAAAAGAGTGGGAGGAGAAGCGCAAGCTAGAGCGGCTGGAGAACTTAAAAGAAGGCGATGTCCTGACCGGGCGGATCAGCGGTTTGCGCGACTTTGGCGTCTTTGTAGACCTGGGCGGGGCCGATGGTCTGGTTCATATCTCTGAATTGGCCTGGCATCGCATTGACCACCCGCGTGAAGTGGTGAAGGTCGGCGACGAAATCAACGTGGTCGTCCTCAAAGTAGATCGGGATGACCAACGGATCAGCCTGAGCCACAAGAACGTGATCGCCAATCCCTGGGACAGCGTGGAAGAGCGTTACCACGTAAACCAACTGGTGGAAGGGAAGGTCACCCGCATCCTGGACTATGGCGCGTTCGCCGAGATCGAACCGGGTATCGAGGGGCTGCTCCACGTTTCTCAGCTTTCGCGGGGCAATGTGGAGAACGTCAGCGAAGTGGTGAAAGAGGGTGAAACCCACCTGCTGCGAGTTGTCAGCATTGACTCGAACCGGCAGCGCATTGGCTTGAGCCTGAAAGCGGTAACAGCCCAAGAGCAGATCGAGTGGATGGCGCAGCACATGGCCCAGGCTGAGGCTGTGGATGAGGCGGCTGTGGCGGAAGCAGAAACGGCCGTTGCCAGCGCCACCGACCACGAAGAAGAATAAGCAGGAAAGCAGAAAGAGCAAAAAAAGAGATTATGGCGAAAAAAGATAAACTTGAAGTTGAAGGAACCGTGGTTGAACTGCTGCCCAATACGCAGTTCACCGTTGAATTAGATAACGGGCATCGCGTCCTGGCGTATTTGTCTGGCCGAATGCGGAAGTATTACATCCGCATCCTCCTCGGCGACCGTGTGCGTCTGGAGATGACCCCCTACGATCTGGATCGGGGCCGCATTACCTACCGCTACCATCGCAACAAAGCTGCGGCAGCCGCGCCGGCGGCCAAGAGTTAATCTCTCATTTTCTTCTCTGCTCTTTCTGTTGATTGTTGAGAAATTGAAAACGCCACAACCGCTATGGTTGTGGCGTTTTTTTATGGGTGGCGGATAACGTAGCTCACCCAGTCTCTTATTTGCTGGGTCTGGTAGATGGCCCCGCCGGCGCGGGCAACGGCCGTTTCCACCTCCCCCATCTGCTGGTCAATAATCCCGCTCAAAATCAAGTAGCCTGACTGCGCCACATACCCCAACAGGTCATGTTCTTCCAGGAGCGTGACGATGACCGGGGCCAGGATGTTGACCACGACCAAATCCCAGGGGCGCTCCTCTACGTCGGCGAGTGTGCCCTGGCGGATTGCGGTAACGGCCGTTGCCCCATTCTGCGCCACATTCTCAGCCGCCGCTCGCACCGCGATCTCGTCCGTATCCACCCCTAAAAGCCGCGCCGCGCCCAACTTCGCCGCCGCAATCACCAGAATGCCCGACCCCGTGCCCACGTCCAGCACGCTCGCGCCGGGCGTCGTCAACGCCTCCAGCGCTTGCAGGCACATCTGCGTCGTTGGGTGCAGCCCCGTGCCGAAGGCCATGCCGGGGTCCAGCGTCACCACCACGTCATCCGCTTGCAGCCCATCGTCGGCCGCGCCGGCCGGGGGCAAATCCTCCCAACTCGGCTGAATCCAGAGCCGTTGACCGATGCGGAAGGGGTGGTAATGGGCTTTCCAGGCGTTGGCCCAATCCTCTTCCTGTAGTTTGCGGAAGGTAGGCGGGGGGAGGGGGTATAAACGGCCGTAATAATAGAGCAACTCCTCCAACCGCCGCCGTATCTCCGGCGTGTCCTCCGTCTCCGGCAAATAGATCTTGACGGTGACGTGCGGCTCCAACGCCTCCGGGTCCAAATCATTTGGGTCGCCTAACTGCTCCAGCACGACCCCCTCATTATAAGCAAAGGGGCGCAGCGCCTCGGCCACCGCCTCAGCCCCCTCCCCATCCGTAATCACGCTCACCTCAAGCCAATACATAACATTCATCCAGTCGAAAAGACCCGAAGGGTTTTATAAACCCTTCGGGTCTTCACGCTATAAACCAAGCGCGTCTTTTAGCTGACTAAAAATGCCTTTTTCGCGCTGCGGCACAACCTCCTTGCCCAGCGTCTTCGCCAGTTTGGTGAACAGGTCGCGCTGTTCGTCGGTCAATTTTTTCGGCACAGTCACGTGAATCAACACATGCTGGTCGCCGCGCCCGGAATCAATCCCTCGGCCGCTGCGGTCTAAATGCGGCACGCCCTTACCGCGCAGTCGGAACACCTTGCCCGATTCGGTCCCTGGCGGGATGGAGAGGGTCTCTTCGCCGTCAATCGTCGGCACTTTCACCTCGTCGCCCAGGGCGGCCTGAGCCACGTTGATCTCCAGATCAATCCAGATGTCGTCGCCACGTCGCTCGTAGAGTTTGTGGTCTTGGACGTGGATGACCAC
>CAYONK010000583.1:0-3302 GCA_964405285.1 uncultured Ardenticatenaceae bacterium | reverse complement strand
TTACAACTTAAGAGGTTCGGGCGGGGTCGGGTGCCAACGACCCCGCACCACTTTCCCTTTCAACACTATCGGCTTCTTCTCTTTGCAGATCAGCCCACACCCCAAAGAAGGCGTTGTGGTCCAGCGCACCATCCCATACAGCCGCCCAATTGATGTGCGCCTCTATCGCTGTGGCAAATTCGTCAGATGGTATTGTGTCTATCATGGATTCACAGATCATGTTGAAACTCATACCCACGCAGCAGGTATGCCAAAACAATTCGCCGATGTTCTTCACGAAAATCAGAGGGTAATAGAATTTGCACAGCCGTACCTGCTCATCTCCATGTTTTTGACTGTTACGCATCTTTGGCGCATTTAGCCAATTTGGCCTATGCCTCGAACCTTTTGCGCCAGCTTGCTCTCCATTATAGTGGAAAAGGGCAGGGGAGGGGAAACGGCCGTTTTCCCATCCCCACCCCCAACCAAACCACCGACACCGCCATCCTCCTCGCCACAGCGCATGACCTTCGTCACGTGGCAAAGCCTCCCACATTATGTTATCCTTACCCGCATCATTGCTGGGGCAGCCTTTGGGCCGCATTTTAGCCGTCGCCTACAGTGTAAGGTCAACAAACGCCAGGAAACCAGCCAGATTCCCGGCAGTTGTATCAGGAAAAACCCATGACCACAACCGCAGAACTCCCCGAAATCGGTCAACTCGTCATCGTCCGCAACCGGCAGTTCGTCGTCGCCAACATCCACGCCGGCGAGATCGTCGCCCATGACGCCATCGCCCCCAGGCCCACCCAACACCTCATCACCCTCGCCTCCGTCGAGGATGACGCCCTGGGCGAAGAGCTTCAGGTCATCTGGGAGCTAGAATTGGGGGCGCGGGTTGTGCAGCAAAACAGCCTGCCCGCCCCGGTCGGCTTTGACCCGCCCGCCCGTTTCGACGCCTTTATGAACGCCGTCCGCTGGGGCGTCATCTCCGCCGAAGACACCCACATCCTGCAATCCCCTTTCCGCAGCGGCATTGAACTGAAAGAGTACCAGCTAGACCCGCTGGTGCGCGCCCTGCCCATGCCCCGCGTCAACCTGCTCATCGCCGACGACGTCGGCCTGGGCAAGACCATCGAGACGGGTATGGTCATCCAGGAGATGATCATTCGCGGCCGGGCGCGCACCGCCCTCATCGTCTGCCCGGCCGGGCTGCAAATCCATTGGCGCGACCAGATGCGCGACAAGTTCGGCCTGGAGTTTCGCATTATAGACAGTGACGCCATGCGCTGGCTGCGCCGCTCGCGCGGCATCCACGTCAACCCCTGGGCGCACTTCCCCCGCCTGATCACCTCCATAGATTTCCTCAAGCGGGACCGGGCCATGCGCCTGCTGCGCGAACTGCTGCCCAAAGAGGGAGAGATGCAATACCCCCGGCCGTTTGACCTGCTGGTGGTGGACGAAGCCCACAATATCGCCCCGGCCAGCGGCGGCAAGGCGCGTAAATACGCGGTGGAATCGCTGCGCACCCAGGCGATCCGCGCCCTGGCCCCCCATTTTGAGCATAAATTATTCCTCAGCGCCACGCCGCACAACGGCTACAAAGAGAGCTTCACCGCCCTGCTGGAACTGCTGGACAACCAGCGCTTCGCCCGCAGCATTGAGCCGAACAAGGAGCAGTTGCGCCGGGTGATGGTGCGCCGCATGAAGTCAGAGCTAAAGGATAACGGCGTGCCCATTTTCAAGGCGCGACAACTGGTTCCCGTGGAAGTGCCTTACACGGCCGTTGAAAAAACCATCCACCATAAACTCAACCAATATGCCGCATTACGCGCCAAAAATGCGGAAGACGCCAGCGAACGGACCGCCACCGAATTTGTCCTCAAGCTGCTCAAGAAGCGGCTCTTTTCCTCCCCCATCGCCTTTTACGACACGCTGCAAAAGCATCAGCAGACATTGGCCGGTCTCAGCGAAGCCGCGCCCGCCCGCCGCGCCCGGAGCGGCATCTTGCGCGGCAAGATTCAGGCGATGGAAGAGGACACGGCCGACGATGACGCCCTGGAAGAAGAGTTGAGCGCCGCCGCCGTCACCGCCTCGGCGCAGATGACCCAATTGACCCCGGCCGAACAGGAACTGCTGCGGGAGATGACCCAATGGGCGGCGCAGGCGACGCAGCAAGGGGACAGCAAGCTGGCGACGCTGCTGGCCTGGCTGAAGGCGATTGTTAAGCCAGACGGCCGTTGGAACAACGAGCGGGTCATCCTCTTCACCGAATACCGGGCCACGCAGAAATGGCTGTACGAGCGGCTGGTCGCCGCCGGCTTTGACCGCGTCCGCGTCATCTATGGCGGCATGGATGAGAAGGAGCGGGAGGCGATTAAAGCGGAGTTCCAGGCTGACCCGGCCGTCAGCGAGGTGCGCATTTTGCTGGCGACCGACGCCGCCAGCGAGGGCATTGACCTGCAAAACTATTGTCACCGGCTGCTGCACATCGAAATCCCCTGGAATCCCAACCGGCTGGAGCAGCGCAACGGCCGTATTGACCGCCACGGCCAACAGTTCCACCCTGAAATCTACCATTTTGTGCCCGCCGGTTTTGCCGACCGGGAGCGGCAGGGCGTGACGTTGGAATCGGCCAGCGCGTTGGAGGCCGACCTGGAATTTCTCCTGCGCGCCGCCTACAAGGTGGAGCAGATCCGCGAAGATTTGGGCAGCGTCGGGCCGGTCATTGCCGAACAGGTGGAGGCGGCCATGTTGGGGACGCGCCGCTCGTTGAACACGGCCGGGGCCGAGGAGCAGGCGCAAAAGGCGCGGCTGCTGCTGCGTTATGAGCGGGAGCTGCAACGGGATATTGACAAATACCATCTGCGCGTGCTGGAAACGCGGGAGGCGCTGGCCCTGGAGCCGGAGAATGTGGCCCACATGGTGCAGACCGCCCTGGAACTGGCCGGGCAGTCGCCGCTGCGTCCCACCGACGAGCGGGGCGTCTACGACCTGCCTTACCTCACCGGCAGTTGGGGCGTCTGCGCGCGCGGCCTGCCCCACCCGCACACGAAGAAGAAACGGCCGATCACCTTTGACCCCCAACGCGCCTACCGCCGCGACGACGTGGTCTACGTCCATCTCAACCATCCCCTGGCGCAGCAATCTATCCGCCTGCTGCGGGCCGAGGTGGGCAAGCCGGACGGGGCCGCCCTCTACCGGGTGACGGCGCGGGAAGCGCCCAAACATCATCTGCCGGAGGGCAAACCGGCCGTTTTGGCCTTTGCCCGCCTGGTGATCACCGGCGGCGACAACCAACGGCTGCATGAGGAGTTGATTGT
>CAYONK010000582.1:0-3304 GCA_964405285.1 uncultured Ardenticatenaceae bacterium | reverse complement strand
CGGCTCAGTTGGCCCAATTTCGTCAATGAGGATTTGTATAAGCCGTATGTCGGGCTGGCTTTTGGTTCTTATTATCTGGATGTGCAGTTGGCGGCGTTTAACGAGCATGTCCACGCCGCCCTGGCCGCCTACAACGCCGGGCCGGGCAACTCGCAGCGCTGGTACAACATCGCCGGTGGCGACATTGATCGTTTTAAGGAAACCGTAGACTTCGCCGAAACGCGCCTCTACATTGAGCGGATTTACCTGGGGCACGCGGTCTATCGCTTTTTGTATGGTGAGTAGTAGCTGGTAGCTGGTTGCTAGTAGCTGGTTGTCGGTTGCCAGCGACCAGCGACTAGCAACCAGCGACCAGCGACCAGCTACCAAAGGTGAACCATGAGTTTCGATTGGCAAACTGAAGATGAGAGGTCCTGGGATGAACCGGTCAGGCAGCCGGAGAAGCCGGAATCGAGAAGGCCGCGCCGCCGTTGGTTGATGCCGCTGATTATCCTGGCGGCGCTTTTGCTGGCGGTCTGGGCGGTGTACCGGCAGGTGGACCAGCAGGTGTCGGCGGCGACAACGGCCGTTCAAGAAGACATCCTCTCCGCCCACAACCTGCTGCAAACGGCCGTTTCCCAACAAGACAGCGAAATCTTCCGTTCCCTTCTCTCCGGGCGCGACCCGGCCTGGACGGAGAGCCAGGAGGCGCTACTGCGGCAGGATTTGCTGCTCGGCCGCTCCTTTTGGAACTGGGAGCGAGTGGGGGAGGCGGAACGGCCGTTAACCCTCGATGACCTAGACGCCACTTCCGGCCCGGCGGCGTTGGAACTGTCCGCCGATTTAAGCCAGGCCATCCTGCGCTACCCGCAAACCTACCGGCTGATGCTGGCCGATGGGCGGGTGGAAGAGGTGGTGTTGGGGCAAACGGCCGTTTACCGCCGCGGCAGCCAGCGCTGGCTCCTCGCCCCACCCGACGACGAGTTCTGGGGCGAAACCGAGACCTACGAAACGGACGGGCTGACCCTCACCTACCCGCAGCGCGACGCCGCCATCGCCCAACCCCTGGCCGACAGCATCGCCGCCGGTCTGCGCAGCCTGTGCCAGACTTACCCGGAATTCGACTGCCCGGCCGGTCACCCCCTCGCCCTCACTCTGGCAACCGACCCCTCCAGTCTGGTTGATGTCGCTCAATACCGCGCCTCCTTCGCCACCGATTGGCAGCTAACCCTGCCCACGCCCACCCTACTTGGCCTGCCCCAGACAGAAACGGGCTTCCAGGCGCTCTATCAGGCTTACGCCGCCCAGGTCGCCCTGGCCGTCATGGCCGATCTGTTGGGCTGGGAATGCTGCGCCCACATCCCCTCCTTCCACGTTTTCCAGGTCTTTGCCGACCGGCTGATGCACCGGATTGGCCTGCGCCCCTGGCCCGTCACCGGCGAGGACCACGCCCGCGCTTTGCGCGAAAGCGTGACCTTCGCCGAGTTACAGCCCTATTGGAACCGCGCTAACTTCCAGGAATGGCCGCCGCCGAGTGATTGGGAGTTATACGCCGCCGCCGATTTTTTGCTGCAAACCTACCCCTCGGTTGAACCTATCGCCTGGCTGCGCGAACTGAACCCTAACCGTGTCCTGGTCAACTGGATTCGCCGCGCCTTTGGCGAAGAAGCGTATCTCCTGGGGCCAGACGCCCTGATTGTGGACTCACTGGATGAGGCTTGGTGGCAGTTCGCCTATGCCCAGATGCTGCTGACGCAGCAGGCCCCGCCGCCCATCCCTTTCCCTGAACAGGATATGCAGTTGGTCTGTATGGCCGCCGACAGCGATATTTTTGACGGCGGCGAATCGCGACTGGCGCAATATGATCTGGCGCGGGAGCGTTGGACAGAATTGCTGACGCGCCCCAGTTATACCCTGTTGCTTCCTTTCCGGGATGATTCGGGGTGGGTGCTGCAAACTTTAGGCTTTGATAGCGGGAATACCTGGCACACGGAGATCTGGCGCGAGGGGCAGTTGGTGACGACGCTGCAACGCGATGGCTTTTCGCTTTCGCTGGGACAGTCTGACCCAAACGGCCGTTTCCTGGTCAGCTACACCGGCGACATGGAATCCGAAACGGTCCAGACAACCCTCATAGACCTGCCCACCTGCGCCGCCGAGACGTGTGAGCAGTCTACGCTGGTTGGGCAGCCGTATTGGTCGCCAAACGGCCGTTACACCCTCCTGGCGAATTGGAACATCTTCGACACCAACGCTCTCATCGTCAACGACCACGTCATGCTGTTCGACTCAAGCCAATGGCCCGTTACCCAAACTACCCTCAGTCTGGGCGATGGGGCGGGGCAATTGCTAGATAGCGAAGCGCCGCCGCTGACCGACGTCTACGCTCCCTTTTGGGTGACGGATGATACCTTTGGCTACACTCGCGTCGGTTTATCCGGGCAAAGCGAACTGCTGCTGCAAACGCTCGGCGAAGCCGAACCGCGCCTCATCCTGGAGATGAAAGATTTGTTGGCCGCCGCCCCCGAAACTGCCAATCCGCCCGCTTCTATCCGTTACGTCGCCACCCATCCGCGCCAGCCGTCGCTGATCTTCATCCTGGCCGCCAACGCCTTGGGCCGCCACTCCTACCTCTTCACCTACGACTGGCAAACCGGCGCGCTGGAACTGCGCTTGCAAACGCGGGTGCAGCCGATGCAAACCATCGGCTTTTCGCCCGACGGCCGTTGGCTGATGCTGACCGGCTACGATGATGACGTCTACCGGAGCGGTAGCCGAACCAACGTCCTCTACCTCCACGACATCGCCTCCGGCGAGACCAAAACCTTCGTCTCCCAGTTGAACACCATCGCCCTCTCAAATATGTTTGACTGGTCGGCCGACGGCCGTTGGCTCATCTTTTTCCTGGATGATCGGGTGGTCAGTCTGGTGGCCCCCGACTATGATTACCAGTGGGTCTTCGCCCACGAGCAAGGCAACTGCATTGGCCTGAATTGGATCAACCGTTATGAATAAAGACGCCATCCATACCTCTTTTGGCCGGAACGCGGCCGCCTACGCCGCCAGCGCCGTCCATGCGCGGGGGCAAAGCCTGGCGCGGCTGGTGGAAATGCTCCAGCCGCAGCCCGATTGGCGCGTCCTGGACGTGGCGACCGGGGCGGGGCATACCGCTTTCGCTTTTGCCCCATTTGTCCGCTCGGTGGTGGCGTTGGATATGACGGCGGAGATGCCGCGGGAAACGGCCGTTCTCGCCCACCAACGCGCCCTCCCCAATGTCTTTACCTGCCAATCTCCTGCGGAAATGATGCCCTTCCCGGCCGCTACC
>CAYONK010000581.1:0-3308 GCA_964405285.1 uncultured Ardenticatenaceae bacterium | reverse complement strand
AGGTCAATATCGTTGCCGCTGTCGCCGCAGACGTAGACCTGATTGGGGAACAGCACCAGCGAATCCACCAGGAACTTAACGGCCGCCCCCATACCCGCCCGCTCCGGGATGATGTCCAGGTAGTTTTGATGGGAGTAGATCAGGCGGGCGGGGAAGCCCTGGCCGATGAGCGCCTGCTGCATCGCCTCCAACGCCTGCGGCGAGGCGTTGCGCCAGAAGTAGCTGATTTTGAGCGGGGTCTGGTTTTTCGTTGGCTGCACGCGCAGTTTCAGGCCGTTGCCGCTGAGGTACTGTTCGTCAATGAAGGCGGCGATTTTGTCCCGGTCGAAGGAGGGGTGGATGTAGCGATACCACTCGTCGAGGGGATGCTCGCCGGGCAGGCGATGGATTTCTGTGCCGACGGCCGACACGACGTAATCGGGGGTTAGTAAGTTGTGTTTGCGGACCAGGGCCATCTCCTCCCGGAGCAAACTGCCGGAGACATAGACCAGGATGAGGGAGTCGGCGACTTCTCGCAGACGGGTTTGGAGTTCGGCCAATTCGGCCTCGGTTTTCTCGGCGATCATGCCGTCCAGGTCGAGGACGAGCAGGCGGCGCTGATCAAATGTGGTCAAAAAAGACATAAATTTCCTTTTGTGTTCTCTCACGCCGAATGGCGTAGGGGGACACCGTAATAGCGCAGCCCTTCGGCGACGCCGGCCGCGTAGGGGCGGCGAGCAAAATAGGGCGGCGCGGGATGCGCGGGGCGCATCTGCTGTAGCTCCGCCTGAGCATTGGCGACGACAATGCCGGCGGGGAAGGTGTCGAACATGGAGCGGTCGTTGCCGCTGTCACCGGCGACGATGATGGTCCCGGCGGTGAGGGACAGGTGGTCGAGCAGGAAGCGGATGGCCTTGCCTTTTCCGGCGGCGGCGGGGAGGATGTCGAGGTGCTGCCCGCTGGACCAGACGACTTGATAGGCGTGGTCCAGACCGGCGGCCATCAACCTTCGGGCAATTTCGGCGGCGGCGGCGTCCGGGTCGGGGGTTTGGTCGAGGTAGTAGCTTACTTTGAGGGGGGTGTTGTAATGGTCCGGCTGCATGACCAGGCCGGGAATGTCGGTGAAGAGGGAAACGGCCGTTTCCCGCGCAAACCCCCGTTCTAATTCCGCCTGCCAGACGGCCAGCGGGGGCTGAGTCTCATGGTAGGGGGGCAGGTAAATCTCCGTGCCCACCTGGGAGATGATCGCATCGGCGAATGGCAGCCCTTCGGCGGTGAATCCGGCCAACACCTGGTCCAGGCGGCGGCCGGTGGAGAGAATGAGAAAGAGTTTCTGCTGCTGTCGTAGCGCTTCCAGTTGTCCGGCCAACTCGTCCAGGGCAGCGCGGTCCCCGGTTAGCGTGTGGTCAATGTCGCTGGCCAGAATCCAATCATAGGTCATTGTTTTATGGGCCGTTTCAGCGCGGGTAAGCGTTCAGCCCTTTTTGAATAGGACACAGATGAACACAGATTTTCACAGATTTTGGGTGGTTCTAATCTGTGTTCATCTGTGAAAATCCGTGTCCCATCTGTTCTGCGGTGAACGGTTATCAGCGCGGTTCTAGTTGGACTGTTTCGCTGACGTAGCCGGAGAGTTGACATTCGGTGGAACGGCCGTTGTCGCGGGGCAGGATAGTAATGCTTTGCTGCTTCGCGCCGAAATTGGCCGAGACCGTCAGCGCCCCATTTCGCGCCTGGTAGGTGGCGTTTTCGTCCACGTGTGAATTGAGGTGGAGGATGCAAGGGCCGGTCGTCGCCGCCGGTTCGCGGTCGAGCAGTTGCAGGTTGATGTCTAAAACGCCGTTAAAGCCGAGGATATTGATCGTCCCGGCGACTTTCACGTCGTAGTCGGAAAAGCTCTGCACTTTGCCTTCACCGACGGGGATCCAGATAAATTTTCTTGCTTTTACCGTCACTTTTTGCCCGGCGTGGGTTCCTCTGGCGACGTATTGGGAAATAACAGCCATGCGTTCCTCTCATGTATATCGGGCATCCTTGCCCGAACCAGGCCCGAACAAGGATGTTCGGGCAACCTATTACCCATTGTGCCATAGGTGGAGCAGATTGCCCAATCAGGCGGAAAGGCGGGTCAGGGCAATCGCTCTCTATCCTCAGATCGCCCATATTCGCTTCTTGAAGAACATAGGACACAGATTTTCACAGATGAACACAGATGAAAGCGGCAAAATCTGTGTTCATCTGTGTCCCATTTTTTAAGGAAGAGATCCCCCTGAGAGGCGGGTTTGGATGAGGGCGGCGAGTTCGGCAACGGCCGTTTGCCGGGCCTCCTCCCCTTCATGCGCCCACTGCACGCGGGCGCGCAGGGGCTGTATGGGGTCATCCGGGTAGCCAAGCAGGTGGAAAAGCGCCCCGGCGCAATGGTAACGGATCAGATCGGCGTGTTCGTCCGTCTCGCGGCGCAGCACTTCCAGCAGCGTGGGGGCGCATTCGGCCAGCGTCCCCTTCTGGCGAATGCTGTCCCAGATGACGTAATAGCCATCATACTGCCGCGCCTCAATTTGCCGCAGCAGGTCGGCCAATGACTCTTCTTCATAGGCCCGATGGGTCTGCATGGCGTGCCATTCCCACGCCTCTTGCCAGTTGGTGAATTCAGGGGGTCCGTCCATACGATGATTGTATCACACGTAGGGGCGACCCTTGTGGTCGCCCTGGTCTGGGCACAAGGTTGGGCGGGCACAAGGCCCGCCCCTACGATAAGGTTTTACCGTTTCGGCCCGGCGCGCCACCACATTTGCTGCCCGTCGGTGATCACCTCAATCGTACCTAATTCGTCAGTGCGGAGGGGGATAGCGCCAACGGCCGTTATCCTTTCCAGCACCTCCTCATTCGGATGGCCGAACCGGTTGTCCTTTCCCGCCGAGATGATGACGATTTGCGGCCGCACCGCCTCCAGAAAGGGGGCGGAGGTGGAGGTGTTGGAGCCGTGATGGCCCGCTTTGAGGACGAGGGCGTGAAGGGAACGGCCGTTGCCCAACATCACCCGCTCCGACGCCTCATCGGCGTCCCCCGTCAGCAGCAGGGAAAAATCGCCATAGACCAGCCGCAGCACCACCGAATTCTCGTTCCGGTCATCGGTGAGGATTTCGCCGGGATGCAGCGCTTCCAGCCGCACCCCATCGCCGATTTCGATCACCTGCCCCGCCTGGGCGCGTTGCACCGGCGTGCCCCGCGCCTCGGCCGCCGCCAGCACCGCGTCGTAGATGGGCGATTCGTTGAAGCCCTGGCCGTTGGTCAGCAGCCGGCCGACGCGGTAGCGAGCACACACCCCG
>CAYONK010000580.1:0-3309 GCA_964405285.1 uncultured Ardenticatenaceae bacterium | reverse complement strand
ACCATTGACCATTGACCATTGACCATTGACCATTGACCATTGACCATTGACCATTCCTATTCCCTACCCCCTCTATTGCGATACAGGTCAGGATCAACGGCCGTTGCCATCCCCGCCACATCCAGCCCACCGCCGAGAAACGCATTAATCCGCTCTGCTGCCACTTCCGGGTCGGCGATAACGTCGCTGTAATGAAGGTAAAGCGTCTGGAAATTGGGCTGCGCTGCCAGCCAGGCCGTCACCTGCGCCAGATGCTTGCCGAACAGGTCGGCCATCGTCGCGTCGTCCATTTTGTCCGTGTCCTCGCCCCGATTCAGGAGCATCTTGCGCTGCGAGGCCAGAATTTCCGGCATGTGCCGCTGCACGAAGATGACGCGATACTGATGCGTTGGCGGCAGGTGTCTGAGCAGGGCGGAGATGACCTTCACGCTTTTGCCGCTCGCTTCAGCCAACCAGGCGGTGTCCCCTTTGTCCAGCTTTTTCACCCGCTCAAATTCGTAATACCCTTTAGGGTTGTCCACGTCGGCGCTGCGGATGGCGTCGGTCAGGGGCGGGATGCCGCCCGCTTCCAGCATTTTCATCATCATGGAAGTGCCAGATCGCGGCAGGCCGGAGACGATGGTGATGGGGGGGAAAACGGCCGTTTTGCCGCCAAATAAGTTTTTCAGAAAAGACATGTGTTTGTTCCTTTTGTCTTGTGTGGATGGGTTACAGGTTACAGGTTACAAGATACTGCATGTAACCTGTAACCCGCTCCATTGTAACGAATTCAACCTGAGAAGCCAGCGCGCCCGCTTGACATTCGGGTTGGTATCCATATAATTTAGACGTGTCTAAATTATTTATTAAAGGAGCAAACGTTGTGAAACGATTGATTTTTTCTTGCTCAGGGCTGATCTTGTTGCTGTTTTTGACAGCGTGCGGTGGGGGGGAAACGGCCGTTGATAACGGCCGTCTCAACATCGTCACCACCACCGGCCACATCGGCGACGCCGCCCGCATTGTTGGCGGCGAGCGGGTCAACGTCACCAGCCTGATGGGGCCGGGCATTGACCCCCACCTCTACGTCGCCAGCGAAGGCGACGTGCGCCGCCTGACCGACGCTGACATCATCCTCTACAACGGCCTCTTCCTCGAAGCCCGCATGAGCAACGTGCTGCAACGGATCGGCCAGCAAAAGCTGGTCGTCGCCGTCGCTGAAGCCATTCCAGCCAGCCAACTGCTGCCCTCCGCCGATTACGCCGACGCCTACGACCCGCACGTCTGGTTCGACGTGACCTTGTGGCAAACGGTGGTGGAAGCGGTGCGCGACGCGCTGATCGTCGCCGATCCTGACCACGCCGCCGAGTACGAAGCTAACGCCGCCGCCTACCTGGCCGAGCTTGCCGAATTGGAGCAATACGTTCAGGCGCAGGTCGTCCGGATTCCGCCGGAGCAGCGCGTCCTCATCACCGCCCACGATGCTTTCGGCTATTTCGGCCGGGCCTATGGTTTCGAGGTGATGGGGCTGCAAGGCATCAGCACCGAAGCCGAAGCCAGCGCCGCCGACGTGCAAGCCCTGGCCGATTTCATCGTCGCCAACCGCATCCCGGCCCTCTTCATCGAATCCTCCGTGCCGGTGCGCACCGTTGAGGCGGTGCAGGCGGCCGTCGCCGCGCAAGGCTTCCAGGTCGCCATCGGCGGCGAACTCTTCTCCGACGCCCTGGGCGACCAAAACACCCCGGAAGGCACGTATACCGGCATGGTACGGCACAACGTGGATACGATTGTGGGGGCGTTAAGCCGGTAGCTGGCCGCTGGTTGCTGGCCGCTGGTCAGCGAGGTTTTACCAGCTACCAGCAACTAGCCACCAGCCACCACCTGGAGAAACCAATGAAACCATACGCCATTGAAGTTGAAGATTTGACCCTGGCTTACAATGAAAAGCCAGTTTTGTGGGACGTGGATTTGCACGTGCCGGAAGGGACGCTGCTGGCGATTGTCGGGCCGAATGGGGCGGGCAAAAGCACACTGATCAAGGCGATTTTGGGGCTGCTGAAGCCGGCCGCCGGCCGGGTGCGGATTTACGGCCGTTCCTACCAACAGCAGCGCCATCTCGTCGGTTACGTGCCGCAGCGGGGCAGCGTGGATTGGGACTTCCCCACCAATGTCCTCGACGTGGTGATGATGGGGCGCTACGGCAACCTCGGCTGGTTCCGCCGCCCCGGCCGCGCCGAAAAAGCGGCCGCCCTCGCCGCCCTGGAGCGCGTCGGCATGGCCGACTTCGCCGGGCGGCAGATCAGCCAGTTATCCGGCGGGCAGCAGCAGCGCGTCTTTCTGGCCCGCGCCCTGGCGCAAGACGCCCAGATTTACTTCATGGACGAGCCGTTCCAGGGTGTAGACGCCACCACCGAGCGGGCCATCGTCGCCCTGCTCAAAGAGCTGCGCCAGGCAGGCAAGACGGTGGCCGTGGTCCACCACGATTTGCAGACGGTGGCGGAGTATTTCGATTGGGTGACGCTGCTCAATGTGCGGCGCATCGCCAGCGGGCCGGTGGACCAGGTGTTCACCGAGGAGAATTTGCGCCGGACCTACGGCGGGCGCATGGCTTTTTTGCCGGTGGCGGAGGGGGAAAACGGCCGTTCTCCCCGCCACTCCCTCACGCCCACCCCAGCGCCAGGAGCTTGACGATGGACTTCCTACCCGGTTTCCTTTTCAACTACACCTGGCAAACGGTCGCCCTGGGCGCGGCCATCCTGGGGCTGGTCAGCGGGGCGCTCGGCTCCTTCGCCGTGCTGCGCCGCCAAAGCCTGCTCGGCGACGCCATCTCCCACGCCGCCCTGCCCGGCGTCGTCATCGCCTTCATGCTCACCGGCAGCAAATCGCCGCTGGTCTTGCTCCTGGGCGCGGCCGTCGCCGGGCTGCTCGGCACGCTGCTGATGATGGGCATCACCCGCTACACCCGCATCAAAGAAGACAGCGCCCTGGGCATCATCCTCTCCGTTTTCTTCGGCTTCGGCCTGATGCTGCTCACCTTTTTGCAGCAAAACCCGCAGGCGCGGCAAGCCGGTCTGAACAGCTTCCTTTTCGGTCAGGCGGCCACCCTGCTCATGCGCGACGTGATCGTGATGGCGATTTTTGGCGGCGGCGCGCTGGCCTTGATGCTGCTTTTCTGGAAACAGTTCAAGCTGATCAGCTTCGACGCCGATTACGCCGCCAGCCTGGGGCTGCCGGTACGCCTGCTCGACGTGCTGCTGACCGGGCTGCTGGTGGTGGCTATTGTCATCGGCTTGCAGGCGGTGGGCGTGGTGCTGATGAGCGCCATGATCG
>CAYONK010000579.1:0-3321 GCA_964405285.1 uncultured Ardenticatenaceae bacterium | reverse complement strand
CGACCTGCACACCATCCTGCGCCTGCCCACCGGCATCTTCTACGCCCAGGGGGTGAAGGCCAACGTCCTCTTCTTCGACAACCACCCCGCCAGCAAAGAGCCGTGGACGAAGGAGGTGTGGGTGTATGATTACCGCACCAACGTCCACCACACGCTCAAGAAGAAGCCGCTGCGCTTTGAAGACCTGGCCGACTTTATCACCTGCTACAACCCGACCAACCGGCGCAAGCGGCAAGAGACATGGGACGCGACCACCAACCCAGAAGGGAGATGGCGCAAATTCAGCTACGCCGAGATCATCGCCCGCGACAAGACCAGCCTGGACATCTTCTGGCTAAAAGACCGCAGCCTGGCCGACCTGGACAATTTGCCAGAGCCGGATGAGTTGGCCGAGGAGATTGTGGAGAATTTGGAGGCGGGGCTGGCAAGTTTCCGGCAGATTTTGGCCGCCCTCTAACCTACTCCACCGTCACACTCTTCGCCAGATTGCGCGGCTGGTCCACATCCGCCCCCAGCCGCACCGCCACGTGATAGGCAAACAGTTGCAGCGGAATCGTATTCACCACCGGCGACAGCAGCGGCGGCGTCGGCGGCACGTAGAGAACGTGGTCCGCTTCGCCGCGAATCGCCTCATCCCCTTCGGTAGCCACCGCCAACACCACCCCATTCCGCGCCTTCGCCTGCTGAATCTGGCTGATCATCTTGTCATACAGATGGTCCTGCGTCGCCAGGCAGACCACCGGCATCGTCTCGTCAATCAGGGCGATGGGGCCGTGCTTCATCTCCCCGGCCGGGTAACCCTCGGCGTGGATGTAGCTGATCTCCTTGAGCTTCAGCGCCCCTTCGCGGGCGACGGCGTAATTGATCCCCCGCCCCAGGTAGAGGAAGTTTTTCGCCTTGAAGAACTGCCCGGCCAACGCTTCAATGGCCTCGTTCCCGTCCAGCGCCTGCCCGGCCAGATTGGGCAGCCCGGCCAGATCGTCCACCAATTGGCGCATTCGCTCTGGCGTGACAACGCCGCGCAGGTCGCCGAGAGCGCAGGCGAGCAGATATTGGTCTACCAATGAGGTAGTGAACGCCTTCGTGCTGGCGACGCCGATTTCCGGCCCGGCCTGCATGGGGATGTAGCCGTGCGAGATGCGGGTGGCCTGGCTGCCGACGGCGTTGACGATGGCCCAGAGGGTGGCCCCTTTTTCCTTTGCCAGTTCGCAGGCGGCCAGGGTGTCGGCCGTTTCGCCGGATTGGGTGAGGGCGAGAACGGCCGTTCCCTCATCCACAATCGGGTCGTAATAACGAAACTCGGAGGCGTAAGCCACTTCCGTCGGCAGGCGGGCGATGGACTCGAACATGAATTTGCCCGCCAGCCCGGAGTAGTAGCTCGTGCCGCAGGCGATGATGATCAGCTTCTGCACCTTTTGCGCCAGTTCCGGGGTCAGGTTCATTTCCGGCAGATGGACTGATCCCTTCTCAAAGTCCACCCGGCCGCGCACAGTGTCAATGAGCGCCTGGGGCTGCTCAAAAATCTCCTTTTGCATGAAATGTTTGAACTCCCCTTTGGCCGCACTGACCGGGTCCCAGGCGATTTGGGTGATTTCCGGGGTGAGGGAACGGCCGTTTAGCTCCATCACCTGATACCCCTCCCGGCTGATCCGGGCCATCTGGCGGCTTTCCAGGAAGACCATCTGCCGGGTGTACTCCAAAATGGCCGGGATGTCTGAGGCGATGAACATCTCGCCCTGGCCGACGCCCAACGTGATGCCCCCGGCGTTGCCCAATCGGGCGCAGTAGAGGGTGTCGGGGTGGTCCTGGCTCATGACGACGATGGCGTTGGCCCCTTTGAGCTGGCTGAGGGTGTGGGAAACGGCCGTTTGCAACCCCTCCCCCGCCGCCAGATGCCGTTCAATCATCTGCACAATCACTTCCGTGTCCGTCTCCGACCGGAACTGCACCC
This sequence comes from uncultured Ardenticatenaceae bacterium, assembly GCA_964405285.1. Lineage (GTDB taxonomy): Bacteria > Chloroflexota > Anaerolineae > Promineifilales > Promineifilaceae > Leptovillus. The sequence goes on along the minus strand of CAYONK010000579.1, from coordinate 1,370 downwards.
CCTCCGCCTCTAGCTCTTCACGCAGGGGCAGAAAGTTTTCCACAATGCCATTATGGACGACCACGACGCGGCCGTTCATGCTGACGTGGGGATGGGCGTTGCGCTGGCTCGGCGCGCCATGCGTCGCCCAGCGCGTATGGCCGATGCCGATCTGCCCGTGCAGCGGGCTGTGTTGCAGCGTGGCCTGCAAATTTGCCAATTTGCCCACGTCGCGCCGCAGTTCCACGCCGCCATTCTCCGCCAGCACCGCCACCCCCGCCGAATCGTAGCCGCGATACTCCAGCCGCTGCAATCCGCCAACCACTACCGTCGCCGCGTCACGCGGCCCAATGTACCCAACGATTCCACACATGTTACCTCCAGAGAAACAATCAACAGATAACGGAGAACAGTCAACGGTTAACCGTTATGCGTTAACTGTTAGCTGTTGTCCGTTTTCGGCGGCCCTCAATTGTGTGTTGCATTGGGGACGCCCCTTCGATGTCGAATGCGCCCATGAATGGGCGCCGGCCACTGGCGATGCGTGTTGTCTGGCCGGTTGCCCGGCCGTTTTGGCGCATCCCATCCATTTGAAGGGGCAAAAAGTCAGGATGTGGCCATCCTGGAAGGCATCCGCTGATCTTTCGATTTTCCCGGCTGATTGCCGGTTAGCCCCGCCTCGCGGCGGGGAACCTTCACCTCGTCAACCGGCCCTGGTGGGACCGGCCCATGCGCTGCTTTGCCCTGGGAGATAACGGCCGTTTTCACCTGCCCATCTCCCTTTCCCGCATCATAAACAGGCCGCCTTACGGCCCTGCTTGCTCTGCCGGACAGCCCGATTTATAACCCAGTTGATCTGATTTGCCAATCGGGGGACACCCACTACGGTGACGGCGAAGGCAATGGCGTTGGGGTTGAGGTTGGCGTTGGCGTGGGCGCAGCCCCTTGCCAGGTAAAGAATCCATCCTGGCTGCTCTGGCCGCCAAAGGTGTAAATCGGCAGTCCGTCAGCGCGCCAATCCGTCACCTGGACAATACTCACCCGCCAGCGCAAGTGATGCGGCGCGTCCACCGGCGGCCGCCAACCGGCGGGAACCTGGAAGGCCGTGTCGCGGGTAAAACCGCGATAGGGCGGGCTGTCTACCCTATCCAGATCGGTTAACTCCACCATGTACCACTCGTTAGGGGCCAGGTCTTTCACCGCCACCCATTGCAACGTGACCGGGCCGTCCGGCGGGATGATCACCGCCTCGCGCGCCGGATAGAGCAGCCTGGGCCCAGGTGGGGGCGGCGCGAGGGATGGCGTGGGCGACGGGCCGGGCGTTGGCGGCAGGGTGGCGTTGTAGACAATCTGCGGGATACAGACCGTATCCCCCGGCTGGATTACTGTCT
>CAYONK010000578.1:0-3329 GCA_964405285.1 uncultured Ardenticatenaceae bacterium | reverse complement strand
TAGGTTTTTTAAGGTTCGGTTGAGTGGCGCTGGCCTAAAATCGCCAGAGTCCAGTTTTGTTTAACGGCCGTTCCATCCTCTCCATTCCCGCCGAACGACGCGGCGCGGTGATGGTCTTTCAGAACCACCTTCTCTTCCCCCACATGAACGTAGCCGACAACGTCGCCTTTGGTCTGAAAATGCGCGGCGAAACGCAGCAAACCATCGCCCGCCGAGTTGAGGAAATGTTAGAACTGGTCAGGTTGCCCGGTTACGGCGGCCGCCGCCCGCACCAACTCTCTGGCGGGCAAAAGCAGCGGGTGGCCCTGGCGCGGGCGCTCATCGTTCGGCCCAACGTTTTGTTGCTCGATGAGCCGCTTTCCAATCTAGATGCCCACCTGCGCAACGAAATGCGCGATCTGATTTTTGGCCTCCAACGCCAACTGGCTATCACGACCATCGTCGTCACCCACGACCAGGAGGAGGCGGTGATTTTAGCCGATCAGATCGCTTTGATTTTTGCCGGTGTGTTGCAGCAGGTAGGAGAGCCGGGCGATTTTTATGAACGGCCGTTTAACGAACCCATCGCCCGATTTTTCGGCGGCGTCAATTTCATCCCCGGACACAAGCAAGGGGCGCAGGTAATCACGTCAGTAGGCCAGTTCTGCCTGTCTTGCCCGGAAGCTGCCACCGATGGCCCGGTCACGCTGACCATTCGGCCAGAGGCGCTTCGTTTTGCCAACGGAAATAGCGACAACGTCCTCTCCGGTCGCATTCTCAGCCACGTCTACGCAGGCACACACACCCGCTTTAAAATCGTCACAGCCGATCCCGCCCTGGCCCCGCTGGAGATGATCGCCGATGCCGCCGATGGCCGACGCTACTCAGACGGAACGGCCGTTACCCTCCACCTACCCCCGGAAGGCGTGTGGGCAATCGCGGCGTCTGAAAATCATGGTAGTATCTAATGACTACGCGAATTATCATGAGCTAAAATCCGTATCCCGTATGCTGCCTACACTCTCGTCCTCGTCGCCGGGACGATTTGGCCGCGCGGTTCTTGCACCCACCAGCGCATCAGAACAAAGGCGCACAAGCCGATCACAGCGCTGCTGGCAAAAAGCCAGCCATAGCCCGCTCCAGCCAACCCCGCGCCTAACAGCGGGGCAATCGAACTCACCACCCCTACCGCCGTATTAGACAACCCGATGTAAGTCGGGCGCTTGTCGGTCGGGCTGAACTCCAACACCACCAGAATCCCAGAGATGATGATGGCGCTGCTGTTGACGCCCAACAAGGCAAACACCAGGAAGAACCAGCCCGGCGACGGCGCTATCCAGGCAGTCACAAAGCCGAGAAACAGCGCCACCGCGCCAATCTCCAGCACCACTTTATGCCCCACCCGGTCGGCCATCAGCCCAAAGAGCAAATTGCCGACTGTCTGGCCGATGAGCAGAACGGCCGTGTAAAGCCCGACCGTGCTGTCGGCCACCGCCCAGCGCTGCACCACCGAGACGGTGACAAAACCAGTGCCCATACCGGCCAGGGCCAGCAAAAGGCGAGCCACCAGAAAATGGCTGAAATTGGTGTCCCGTCGCAGCAGGCGGGGCAAATCCGCCCAATAATGGCGCGTACTCTGGCGGGGAATGGTGGTAGGCTGCACCGGTTCTCGCGTCAGGGCCAGGAAAAACCAGCTCAGGCTGATGAAAACAGCCGCGCCCAGGAAGGTGTAGACAAAGTTAGTGGGAAAAGGATAGGCTTGCAACAGCCAGGCGCTAAACGTCGCGGCCAGAGTGCCCGTGCCTGCGCCGACAAACATCGTAATGCCGAAATAACGGCCGCGCCGCTGCACCGGAAAACAGCGGGCGATCAGGTCTTGCCAGGCAGTGGCCACAATGCCCGCCCCCAGGCCATGCCAGGTATAGCCGATAAAGAACAGGAGAAGCGCCGCCAATGGCCAGCGGGCGGCGACCATCGCTGCCAGTACGAGCAGCCACATCGGCACACGTTCCAGGAAGAAGCCGAGGTTGACGACCACTGGCTTCTTACGCGCCAATCGTTCGACGGCATTGGCGGTGAACAATTGGGGCAAGAACCAGCTTCCCTGAGCGATAACGGCCGTTAACCCAATGGCCAATGGACTGGGCGTGAGTTTGCTGACGAACAGGGGAATGATGGTCGTTGCCGAGATAAAGCTGGCGCCAAACCAGAAGGTAGCCCCATCCAGCAGGTTGACGGCGAAATTCCAACGATAGTTTTGCTCAACTTCGGTGGCGATCTCTGCTTCGGTACGAAGTGGCGCGGGACGGTCGGCTTGCAACAGCCAGCGCAGGGTATGGTGAAATCTGTTGGGTCCGGGCATAGTTGTTTTCTGAGCATCTCCAGAATATCGGTAGCCTTTTCTGTTCTTGCCACCAATGCCGATCAGTCGGGTGAGCGGTTGGCAAAAACAGTATCTTACCCGATGCTCAGTCGTTTTGCCTATCAAAACCCATTCATTTTAAAAAAGACCTGACAGGTTTTTGGAAACCTGTCAGGTCCAAACAAAAAGGCCAGCGTTAGGCTAGATTCTCAAAAATCCCGGCCGCCCCCATGCCACCGCCGATGCACATCGTCACCATGCCATAGCGCGAACCGCGCCGCCGCATTTCGCTGAGGATCTGCACCGTCAGCTTGGCCCCGGTGCAGCCGAGCGGATGGCCCAGGGCGATGGCCCCGCCGTTGACGTTCACCTTCGCCTCGTCCAACCCCAACTCACGAATGACGGCCACTGATTGGGCGGCGAACGCCTCGTTCAGTTCGATCAGGTCTATGTCGCTAAGGCTGAGGCCGGTGCGCTTGAGCAGCCGGGGCACGGCGGCAATCGGGCCAACGCCCATGATCTCCGGCCGCACGCCGCCGACGTTGAAGCCGACGAAGCGGGCCAGAGGTTTCAGCCCCAACGCTTCCGCCTTGCCGCGCTCCATCACAACCACCGCCGCCGCGCCGTCGCTGAGCGGCGAGGAGTTGCCGGCCGTCACCGAGCCACCTTGCTTGAAGACCGGCCGGAGTTTGGCCAGGGCTTCCAGGGTGGTTTCCGGGCGGACGTGTTCATCGGTGTCGAAAACGGCCGTTTCCCTTACCATCCCCCCATTCGCCCCCACCGACACCTCTTCGATCTCGAAGGGCACAATCTCATCCTTAAACAGGCCAGCCTGCATCGCCGCCGTCGCCTTGCGATGGCTGTTCACGGCGAATTCATCCTGCTCCTGGCGGCTGACGTTGAACTCCGTCGCCACCTGCTCGGCCGTCAGGCCCATGCCCATGTAGACCTCCGGCGCGTTTTCCGCCAGCCAGGGGGTGGGGCTGAT
>CAYONK010000577.1:0-3333 GCA_964405285.1 uncultured Ardenticatenaceae bacterium | reverse complement strand
CGTTTTGGTGTTGTGTTGGGCGAAGAAGAGGCGGGCGGCGATTTCCAACGTGGATTCGCTGGCGACGCGCACGCTGAAAAAGACGAGGATGCCGTAGACCAGAGCGGTAGATTCCGGAGTAAATGCGCCCCGCTCCAGCAAAACGACGATGGCCGGCCGACCCAACAATACAAGCGCGGCGGCGGCCGGCACGGTTAGCGTCCAGATGATGCGCAGTCCGGCGCTGGCGACGCGCTTCAGCCCCGCCAGGTCACCACGGTTGAAATACTCGGCCATGGTGGGGAAGAGGACGATGGCGATGGCCGTGCCGAACAGCGTCTCCGGTAATTGCTGCAAATAGTAGCCGTAGAAGTAGCCAGAAGTGGCTCCGGGACCTAAGCCGGAAGTGATGCGGATAATGAAAAGGTCGGCGATTTGCACTGTGCCGAGGGTGATGACACGCGGCCCCATCAGCCAGATGATTTCGCGGACGCCACCGAGCCGGAGGTCCAGGCTGGGGCGCAGGCGGATGCGGTAGCGCATCAGGCCGGGAACCTGGATGAGGACGTGGAGCAGACCGCCGACGACAGTGCCCCAGGCCAGGCCATAGATGCCCAGGCTGGGGGTGAAGAGGAAAAGCCCGATGAGATAACCGGCATTCAGCATCATCGGGGCGAGGGCGGGCAGGATGAAGTGTTGGTGTGAATTGAGGATGCTGCTAAGAACGCCGCTGGCTCCGAAGATGGTCGTTTGCACCAGGATGATGCGCATGAGGTTGGCGGTGAGGAGCTGCATCTCCGGCTCGAAGCCAGGCACAAGCAAGTTGCTGGTGATCCAGGGGGCGAAGATGGCGCCGACGGCCGAGACAGAGCTGAGGATGAGCAGGACCAGGGTGATGATGGTGTTGGCCAGCCGGGCGCTCTGGCGCACTTTGGCGTTGTCCAGGTAGGCGGTGTAGACGGGGATGAAGGCGGCGGCAAGCGCCCCACCGGAGATAAGGGTGACAAAGACCTCTGGGAGCTGGTTAGCGGCAGTGAAGGCGTCGTAGTCGCCGCCTGTGCCAAAAACGCCGCTGACCAACTGGGTGCGGAGGAGGCCGAAGATCTGGTTGACTCCGTAGAGGATGATGACGATGATGCTGGATTGCAGCAGATGTCGGGCGCGATTCACGGGAGCGATTTTAGCTGCCAATAGTCAATTGTCAATTGTCAATGGCCGACGATGGATCGGTGTTCGTTTTGGTGAGCATGGCCCAGAGGAAGCTGTAGATGTCGCTAGCCTCTTCGATGAGTTTGGCGGTGGGTTTGCCCAGACCGTGCCCGGCGCGGGTTTCAACGCGGAGGAGGAGGGGATAACGGCCGTTTTCCCCCTTCTGCAACGTCGCGGCAAACTTAAAGGCGTGGAGCGGCACCACCCGGTCATCGGTGTCGGCGGTGGTGATGATCAGGGCCGGGTATTCCACCCCTTCCCGCACATTGTGCAGGGGAGAGTAAGCGTAGAGGAAGCGGAAATGTTCCGGGTCTGCTTCGGCGTCGCCATATTCGGGGGTCCAGTAACGGCCGGCGGTAAACTTGTGGTAGCGCAGCATGTCAATGACCGGCACGGCGCAATGAACCGCGCCGAAGAGGTCTGGCCGCTGGACCAGGCAGGCGGCCACCAGCAGCCCGCCATTGCTGCGCCCCTCAATCGCCAGTTTCTCTTTGCTCGTATAGCCATTGGCGATCAGCCATTCCCCGGCGGTGATGAAGTCGTCGAAGACATTTTGCTTGTTGCCCAGCATCCCAGCCTGATGCCAGGCTTCGCCATACTCCATGCCGCCGCGCAGGCAAGCCTGGGCATAAATGCCGCCGCGTTCCAGCCAGGCGAGCCGGGTAGGGGAGAAGATGGGGGTGAGGTTGACGTTGAAGCCGCCGTAGCCATAGAGTAGGGTCGGGTTTTGCCCATCGAGCGCTAATCCCTTTTTGTGGGTCAGGAAGAGGGGGATTTGCGTCCCGTCTTTGGAGGGGTAGAAGACCTGGCGCGTTTCGTACTGCGCCGGATCGAAGTCCAGGCGGGGCTGGTGGAGGGTCTCTAACTCGCCGCTGAGGAAATCGAAGCGGAAGACGGTGGGCGGGTAGGTGAAGGATTGGAAGAGAAGGAACATCTCCGCATCTTTCCGTTCGCCGGTGAGTTCAAAGAGCGTGCCTGGGGTGGGGAGCGGGACTTCGCCTAACGGCGCGCCAGCGGCCGTGTAGCGGTGTAGGCGGTGCGCCCCGTGCCGCAGCGTGACCAGGATAAATTCGTCGTGGACCATCTGGCTGAAGGCGATGGCTTCTGGTTGTTCGGCGATGCGGGTTTGCCAGTTGGCCGGGTCGGGGTTGGCGGTATCTATGGCGATGATCCGGCCGTTGGGGGCGTCGTGGTCGGTCTCGAAATAGAAGATGGGGCCATCGCTGCCGAGCAGGTTGTATTTGGCGTCCATCTCGTCTAGCAGGCGGATGAAGTCGCCGTCGGCATCGAGGGGGCGATAGTAGAAGCGGTTGCGCCGGTCTGTGCCTTCCCAGACGTGGAGGGTGAGGTAACGGCCGTCTTCCGTAATCTCCGGCGCAAAACCCAACTCCGGGGCATCGGGGCGGGCGTAGATGAGCGGGTCGGCGCTTTGCGGCTGGCCCAAACGGTGCAGATAGACGCGCTGATGGGTGCTGGGCGGGGCGTCTGGCATTTCGTCCGGGGCGGGGTAGCGGGCGTAGTAGAAGCCGGAATGGTCCGGCAGCCAGGCGATGCTGGTGAATTTGACCCATTGGATCAGGTCGGGGAGGTCTTGCCCGGTTTCGCTGTCGCGTACCCGGATGGTTTGCCAGTCGCTGCCGCTTTGGGAGAGGGCGTAGGCGAGGAAACGGCCGTTTTTGCTCACTTTAAAGTTCGTCAGAGCTACTGTGCCATCATCGCTCAGCGTGTTCGGGTCTAGCAGGAGGATGGGGTCGCTCTCCGGGGATGCCTGCCAATACAGCACCGATTGGTTTTGTAGGCCGTCGTTTTTCTGGACGAAATAGTGGCCCGCTTTCTGGGTGGGGGCGCTGCTTTTGGGGAAATTCCACAGCGCCGTCAGCCGTTCCCGAAATTCGGCGCGGAGGGGAATTTCCGCCAGGACGGATTGGGTGAGGGCGTTTTGCGCGGCCACCCAGGCTTGTGTTTCGGCCGAGTGGGGGTCTTCTAGCCAGCGGTAGGGGTCGGAAACGGCCGTTCCGTGATAATGGTCCACTGCGTCAACAGTTGGCGTGGGCGGATAGGGGAGTTGGTTGGTGTTCATGCGATTATCTTCCTTTACTATATTTCTCAGAGGCTACAACCGGGGGTTATAGCGGAGGAAACGAC
>CAYONK010000576.1:0-3359 GCA_964405285.1 uncultured Ardenticatenaceae bacterium | reverse complement strand
AATCGAACAGGCTGATGGGGATGTAGGCGGCGATTTCATAGGCGGACAGCAGGCTAGACGCGCCGAAAAAGTGCGCCTTCACCGTCTCGCGCACCAGCCCCAGCAGGCGGCTGGTGACATTGCCGGCGGCCAGGATGGCGGCAGCCTTGACCACGCCGCCCTCTTCGGTCACAGGTACGGGTAGTTGGGGGTCTTGCGGGGGAGATTCGGGTGTTTCTAGCAAGATTGCGCTCTAGGGTGAAGGTGACAATCGTCAATCGTCAATCGTCAATTGCTAACGGAGGGCATTCTAGCTGATGGGTGGGGTGGGGGCAATAGATGATTGGGGTACGGGAAACGGCCGTTATTGATTCGCACGCAAACCTGTGTTACACTGTTTTACGTGGAGGTGAATGATGGAAACACAAAATGTCACGCTTTCGATCCCTAAAGATATTCTTCGTCGCGCGAAGATGATTGCCATTGAGCGCGATACTTCTCTGTCTGGTCTGTTAACGCAAACATTGGAAGAAATAGTTGTTCAGGCCGATAAGTATAGTCAGGCTCGTGACAGACACCTGGAGTTATTGGCCCAGGGTCTAGATTTAGGCACTCAGGGCATTGCTACTTGGTCACGTGAGGAATTACATGAGCGCTGATGACAACCTCGAATTTCTTGATACAAATATTCTCGTCTACGCTCATGATCGATCATCAGGTGAAAAGTGTGAAATCGCTAGATCGCTCATTGATCGTCTCTGGCATTCAAGACAAGGCTGCGTCAGTATTCAAGTCCTACAAGAATTTTATGTGGTTATCACCAGAAAAGTTCGCTTTCCCCTATCACCAGCAGAAGCGGAAAGGGTTGTTACGGACATAGGTACCTGGCGATTACATGCGCCCCAGCTTGATGACGTACTGAAAGCCATTGAAGTGCAGCAACGTTATCAAACCTCATTTTGGGATGCAATGCTTTTGCAAAGTGCGTTCCGTATAGGGTGCAAGGTGTTGTGGTCTGAAGATTTAAATCCTGAACAACTTTATCAACGGGTGCGGGTGAAAAATCCGTTTGCAAATGACTGACAAAGCAGCTGGATACTGAACATGGGCGTTTTGTCTGGGCCAACGCTTTCGCAATTCTTCGGCCTTCTCCCTCAGAATGACGCGGGTCTGTTCGTCCGACCAGCCACCAGCTACCGACCACCGGCAACCAGCTACCCTAACTCTCCTTAATCAAACCAGTGCGGTAAGCGGCCAATAGCTCCTTCAAGCTGTGGATGCGCTGCTGAATCAGCCGCCCTTCGTCCGTATCCTTCACTCGGATGCGAATGCGGTTGCGTTCCAAAATTTCCGTCTCCGTCTGCATATCAATCCCCTCCTCAATCGCCACCTGCTGCGATTCAAAGGGGGCGTGGGAGGCCAGGAGCAGCCCGTAGGAATTGAAAATGAGGGTGTAGCCAGCGATGCCGGTGATTTTATGGTACGCTTTGGCGAAGCCGCCGTCTATGACCAGCAGCTTGCCCCCTGCTTTGATGGGACTTTCGCCCTGCTTTACCTGCACCGGCACGTGGCCGTTGATGATGTGGGCCGTTTTCGGGTCCAGGCCGAATTCTTGGAGGATTTTAACGGCCGTTTTCCCCTTATCCCGCCACTTAAAATAAGGGTTCTTCGTCTCCTCATGCGTCTCGCTCTCGGCGATGAAATACCGCTCGAAGGTCGCCATCTTATCCTTGCCAAAAATAGGGGAAATGGGACCGGTCCAGAGATACCACATCACGTCCTGACCATATATCCGTTCCGTCGGGTTTTCGCTAAAATAGCCCTGCCGCGCCAGCCGGTCCAGCCGGTCCAAAAACGCCCGGCCGGAAAAAGAGTCGTTGCCGACGCGCGCCGCCATAAAATCTCCCTCTTCAGTCATCGGGATGCAGCCGTGATAGAGCAAATTGCCGTTGTAGACCAGATACAGGCTGCCGCGCGAAAAGAGGAAGCGGACGTGCCGCTGTAATTTTTCGCTGATGGCGAAGGATTGTTTGAGCCGGGCGATGGTGTTGGCTTCCTCCGGGGTGAGGGCGTAGGGATCGGCCGGGTCTATAGTGGGGAAGTGGGTGTCGAGGAGGGGGTAGGAACGGCCGTTTATCTCCACCGTCCCCGCCGTAAAATCAATCTTATCCAGCAGCAGCCGGTCATCCATCTGATAATGGGGGCGGCGCTGGATAATTTGCGCCTCCAGCTTCAACTGCATAATCGTAATCGCCTTGTGCATCCGGGCCATCAATTGAATTTCCTGCCGGGTGAACTGCTCATCGTTGCCCACCTTCGGCTGGAACCGCTCGCACGGGTCATTGCCATACGTTGACATGGCAAAGGTCGCCAGCGGCAGCAGGCTGATAGCGTAGCCATTTTCCAGCGTCTCCATATTCGCATAGCGCAGCGCCGTGCGGATCACATTCGCCAGACACGCCTCGCTGCCGGCCGCCGCCCCCATCCAAACAATGTCATGATTGCCCCACTGGATGTCCAGTTCATGATAGCCCAACAACATATCCATGATGATATGCGCCCCAGGGCCACGATCATACACATCGCCGATGACGTGCAGCCGGGCAATCGCCAGCCGCTGAATCAACTCCGCCAACGCCTCAATAAACTCCCCCGCCTGGCCGATGCTGATGATCGTCTCGATCAGGCTGCGATAATACTCATATTTGTTATCCAGCCCTTCCTGCTCCTGCATCAATTCGCCGATGATGTTGCCATAGCCGGGGGGGAGGGCGGCGCGCACGTCGGCGCGGGTGTATTTGGAGGCCAGGTTGCGGCAGAGGCGGATGAGGCGGAAGAGGGTGATGCGGTACCACGCTTCGGGATCGGCCGTTTTCGCCAGTAAATCGGCCAGTTTCTTCTCCGGGTAGTAGATGAGCGTGGCTAAATCCCGCTTCTCCTGCTCGTCCATGTCGTAGACAAACAGTTCGTTGATCCGCCGCTTGATGGAGCCGGAACCGTTTTTCAGGACGTGGGCGAACGCTTCATACTCGCCGTGAATGTCGGAGACGAAATGTTCTGTTCCTTTGGGCAATTGTAATTTGGCGTTGAGTTGGATGATTTCGGTGGAGGCGGTCTGGATGGTGGGGTATTGTTGGGACAGGAGGGAGAGGTAGGCGAGTTTTTCGGGGGAAATGTCCATGGGAATTGCCTTTGGGCAGGTAGACTGGGCGCGTCTACCTGAATTAAAAAAAACGGCCGTTTTGTGGGCAAAACGGCCGTTTATCTTTCCGAATTTTCAGGCTAAGCTGATCTAAAGCTGCGATTGTCTACCAACGGCCGCCATCGCCGCCGCCGTAGCTATCGCGTCCGCGATTGCCGCCACCGCCGCGACTGCCACC
>CAYONK010000575.1:0-3369 GCA_964405285.1 uncultured Ardenticatenaceae bacterium | reverse complement strand
GGATATTTTTGTTGCTGCGCGCCTGCCAGGATGCACGTTTGCCAAGCCTGGTTGCGGCAGAGGCAGCGCCCGGCGCTATGTTAACGCCGCTGCAAACGCTGTTGTGTACTCTTGGTCTGCGCTGGGCCGGCGCGGACGGACTGCTGGGCACGCGCCTGGACGCCGGCCTGAGTTTGGCGGCCGGCCTGAGCGCCCCCCCAACCGTGGCCGACCTGCGCCAGGCATGGTCCCAGGAACCGCTTGCTGACACCGCGACCCTGCAATCCAAGCTATGCAGCAACCTGGCGGGGCAGCGGCTGCTATCCGGCGCAACACTGTATGCCCACTCGCTCAACGCCGGGCGCGATTGTACCGCCTGGGCGGTAGGTGACGGCCGGGTCTGGCCGCTTGGCGATGTCACCAACAATGGCGCGCCGCCCACCGCTTGCATTGCCCGGTGGCAGACCGCCTGGGAGGCGGCGACGGGCCGACAGCCGCAGATTGTGCTGGCTGAAGCAGACTGGGCGGCGCTGGGCGATGTGCGCGGCGTTCAGCCGCCTCCGCCCGGTGACGACAGGGCGTTGGCCGCGTTTGCAGCCAGTCGGTCCGGCCTGCTGGCGGCCGACGCGGCGCTTTCTGAGGGTTGGTTGGGCACCCCGCATGTGGATCTGACGGTGAGCCTGGCGGCCATTGCGCTGCTGCGGCTGTGGGCGCGATGGCTGCGCCAGTTTGCCGACTCCACCGTTCCCTACCTGCTAGATAATTTCATTCGTCGCCCAGGCGCTATCCTGGCGGACGAGCGCCAGGTTGTGATTACGCTCGAAAGCCGTCCGCTCGACTTGATTTTGGAAATGGCGGGGTATTTAGCCCCAATCGAGCATCTTGTTTGGCTAGACGGCCGTTGTGTCACGTTTCGTTTACAGCATTAGTACATCTATAGCCATATTGTCGGCTGCGGCCGTCTTGCACAACGCACCGGCCGCACGACAGGTGTGTGAAGGAGCAAACCAATGATTGAGTCAACCAGTTTCCAAGAAGAAAGAGAATTCACGATTCAGGAGATGAATGAGGCGCTGCGGCAGCGAGCGGCTAAGAAGAAGCAGCTGCCCATTCCGTCCAACAGAGAGTGTGCTCCAGAGGATACAAAAATCAGCGCGCCTGCGCTCCGGCCCTGCTTCGAGATACATTGGGGTGACAGTCTCAGGGACCACATCGAAACCGACGATTTTGAAGTCTTGTGTTTGTCAGCCTGGAACCCTTATGCCGACGTAACGTTGAAAGACGTTACCATCCTGAATATTGAAATGAGGATTTGTGGTAAACCGGCGCCGCTTTTGCCAAACAACCAACCATCAGTGATGATCATACCTTCGGCGATGATCACCTTTGGCGACCTTCCGCCCAAGTCTGGCGAAGAGCCCATTAAGGTTTTCAGGGAGCTTGTTTTGTACAGCAAAGGGGCCAAGCCTGGTGAATACCAGATGCACATCACGTGCCGCCACATCATCGAGTTTCCGGTGCCGGGGACGGACACATTCCCGCTAACTCTGGTTGAGAGCTAAAAGAGGGAAGGATGGCGCGCATGCTGTGGGATGAAGTGGTTGAACAGGCTGAAAGAGGGCTGGCAGACGCCTGCGCGGCAAAAGTCAGGCCGGTGATGCCGGAACGGCCGTGTGGTCCCGTGACCATTGACCGTATTCCGGTAGACCTTGTCGTGCTGTTCGACACCAGCGACTCAATGCGTGATGACATGCTTCAGAGTGAACCCAAACTCTACGAGGCAGTTAATCAAGCGATTGAGGACGCGCGCGCAGAGGCGCAAACGGCCGATTATCAACCTGATTTGCGCGTTTGTTGGTTGGGCATTGAAGGCGTTTGGCCCCAAACGTCTGTGGCGGAAACTGCGCAAAAGCATTTGTTGGCTGCCGGTGTAGCACCACAGGCTTTGCGCGGGCGCAAGCGCAACACAGTGCCCAACCAGGGCGCCCAAGAAGATGGCGCGCGGGCTATCATAGATCTGGCCGCGCACTTTCCGTGGCGGCGTGATGCGCTGCGGTTGATATTGTACGTGAGTGATGAACCCCTAGAAGGCGGTTTCCCCCACAATGCCGCCGATGTACGGGCGGTGAATCAGGCCATCACGATTGCCCGCGCGAATCGGGTCAAGGTGTACACCTATACCGGCACAGGCCCAGATAAGCAACAACCCGATCTACGCACAGCGCGTCAGCTTGCTCGCCTTGCCAGGGAAACCGGCGGAGCGGCTTTTACGGCCCCGGTTCATCACGTTCAAGGCTTTCGGCAGGCATTGCTGACGGAATTGCAAACGGCCGCGCCGCATGGTTCCCACGTGTACGATCCGTCGCCCATCCGGCCTTACTTCACGTTGCATTGGGGTGAAGGATGCAGCGATGCGTTCGAAACCGATGGTGCGAAGACGGTTTGGTTGGTCGCCGCCAACCCCTACGCCAATCTAACGCTGCGCGACCTGACGGTTTTGGCAATCGAGATTGTCGCTGTGGGGGGGCTGTCGTTGCCGCCCCGTCCACCTCCTACACAGGCGGTGATAGGCGCGACGCCAGACCTGATTCACTATGGCGACCTGCCGCCGGCAAACCATGCCGGGGCAACGCGCGTCAGCCGCGAATTTGTACTGGCTGCCGCCGGGGCGCCGTTGGGTCGTTATCGCCTCAAGATCCATTATCAATGTTGGGCGAGCTTCCATCCTGTGACCAGTGATAAGTTTGCCCTGAGGTTGATGGAAAGCTGATGTTAACTCATCCACGCCGTTACCTGCCAGCACTCATCGCCTCACTCCTGGTGATGTTTGTGTTCTGGTTTATCAGCAGTCTGGGCAAGGCCACGCCGGCGCAGGTGTCCCTGGCGCAGGAGACGGATCCGGCAGTGGCTGTTTGCGTAAATTGCATCACACCGGTGTATACACCCACGGTCCCTACGGACACCCCGACAGCCACCTTCACACCAACACCGACGCCAACGCATACACTCTGCCCACCCAGTTTATGTCAGTCCTGCTCATGCAACCCCTCCAACTCCATTACGATCATTATCACCCCTATGGCGCCCCCATTAACCCCACCGCCAACGCCGCCTCCATACCTGTTACCCTTGCTATCGGTTGTCCCGGTCTGGGTTCTATGGTTCTACGGCTTGCCTTTGCTCCTGTTATTGCTGCTGTTGCTGACGCCAATCGGGACCTGGTTGGTCAATCTCTTGCGCGCCAGCCTGCTGGCGCGGGCGCTATTTTGGCTGCTTCTCATCATCCTGCTGGCTGCGCCCTTCGTGGCGTCTGTCTTGAGCGGGGTGGTTACGCCATGGGCTTTGGTTGTTATCGCCAGCAGTATTGGCATGCTGTTGGTATGGCTGCTG
>CAYONK010000574.1:0-3371 GCA_964405285.1 uncultured Ardenticatenaceae bacterium | reverse complement strand
TGTGCCGGTGAGCTGGATGTTGTAGGTGTTGCCGCCGATGAGGTTGCCTTCCAGGGCGTCACCCACACCATCGCCATCTGTGCCGATGATGGTGTAGCCCGCTTCTTGGATGAGGATGCCGTTGGTGGCGACGGTGGTGTTGCTTGTGCCCACCGGGGCCGTCCCCGCCGCGTTCAGGCCAATAAAGTTGCCCATAATCAGGTTGCCCACTGTGGCGGGCTGGTAGATCCAGATGTTCTCGCTGACGTTGGCGGAGATGACGTTGCGCTCGGCGGCGTCATTCACGCCATCCGCGTTTGTGCCGATGCGGTTGTTGCTGGAGCCGCCTTCGATCCAGACGCCACGCTGGTTGGCGCTGCGCGTCTCTCCGGCGAAGTTGGTGCCGATGTGGTTGCCGTACAGCCAGTTGCCGCCGCCGCTGTGCAGGTAGATGCCGCTGGCGAAAGTACCGGTGAAGCCGTTGATCACCAATCCGCGCACAACGCTGTTCCCGGCCGTGATGTGCAACCCTTTGACGCTGGAACCGGCCAATGCGCCGTTGAGTTCGATGAGGGGCGGGCCGGTGTAGCCCGCGCCGCCCTGGCTCCAGCCGTCAATGGTGATGGGGTCGGTGATGGTGGGGAGGGCGCTGGTGGGTTGGATTGTTTGTTGGGAGCCAGTGGCGCCGATGGCGAAGGTGATGGTGTCGGGGCCGGGGTTGGCGTTGGCGTCGAGGATGGCCTGGCGCAGGGAGCCGGGGCCAGAGTCGGCCGTTGTGGTGACGGTGTAGGTGCTGGCGTGGGCGGCGGGGCGGAAGGCCAAAAGGAGGAGAATGGTCAATAGCCAATAGCCAATGGTCAATGGCCAATGGCGAATCGTCAATCCCAAATCGTCAATCGTCAATTGTCTCATTTTGTTCTCCTGCGGGGGTGGGCTGGTGGAGGAAGGCGTAGAGGTCGGCGGGGGTGTGGAAGTGGTGGCGTTGGCCGGTCTGGATGTGTTCGACTTCGGCGCGGTAGAGGGAAAGCTGGCTATCGGTCGGCTCACGATTTCGCCATAAGCGCACCAGGTAAGAGTGGTACTGCATCGTCTCGCTGTTCATGGAGGACAGGATAGCAGAGGGGTGTCCGCAAATTGTCTACAAAATCTTTGAGGTGATCAGGGTAACTACTTACTACGGAGACACTGAAGATACAGAGAGTAAACCTATAAAATCTCCGTGTTCTTCGTGCCTCCGTGGTGAAATCCTAGAGAGGCGTGGTAAGAACAGTTGGAGTGGCTGTGCCACTCATACGCACACATGTCGGCAACGGCCGTTCCGTCCAGATTCTCTATCTCGCGGGTAAGGCGAACTGATTGACATGGGCAGCCCTGACGGGGCGGCGACATTCCGGCAATAGGTAAATTAGCCTAGAGAAAGGGCCTGGTTAATCTGCTATGATCGGCTTCCAAATAATCTGATTGCGTTCAACACATTCCACGCAAGAAGTTTCAACCGGGACTATCGCCCCTCATCCCCGCCCCCATTTACCCCAGTTCAACCCGCTGCCAATCCCGGATCAAGGAGATAGTATGGTACGCTTGATATGGACAGTTGGCTGGGTCCGGGCAACGGCCGTTTCCCGCCACCTCATGTTGTTAACAGGGCTGCTCATCTGCCTGCTCACCTTGCCCGGTGAAGCAACGCGAGAAGCCGAAGCGCAAACAATGCCCCCCACCCGCCGGGTGAACGTTTTGCCTTTCAGCCAGACAGAAGAATGGTCGCAAACGGCCGTTCTCTGGTTTGGCGTCAACGATTCCCACACACAAATACCGGGGCGCAATTACACCGACGTCCGCTTGGGCTACAGCCCAACCAACCTTCTCATCCGCCTGACAGTGATTGACTATTACCTCTGGTACCACCCCAACCCCACAGCCGCCACCGACCTGACCGCCTACGATGCCATCGCCCTCTATCTGGACACCCAACACAATCGCGGCAGCGCCCCGCAAGCCGACGATTACCTCTTCCTCTTCCAGGCGCGGTCGGGGCAGCCCCACGCCAATCACCACCGAGACGCCAAAGGAAACGGCGCGGGTTGGGATTATAGTTGGAGCGGAGATTGGTTCAGCAACAGCTTTATGGATTGGAGCGATGGCGGCCCCAACAACAATGGCGGCAACATTGACTATGGCTGGACCGGCATCTTTCGCATCCCATGGGCGACATTTGGGCTGGACGGTCCGCCGCCAGCGGGCACAGTCTGGGGCATGGGGCTGCAATTGTACGACAGAGACGCCGCGCCGCCAGCCGGGGCCGTCGCTCCGCAGACCTGGCCAGAATCGCTGAACGCCAACGTGCCAGCAACCTGGGGGGAATTGCACATCGGCCCGGCCACGTATGAAACACCGACAACGGCCGTTACCGGCCAAACCACCATTCGCGCCGCCACCCCCAGCGACAACCGCGTCGAAGATGCCTGGATGGGCGGAGGCGGTCTCTGCGCGGCAGGGCACAATGGCGGCAGCAACGCCAACCATGGGGCAGACATCAATTTATTCACCGGTTCAGAGATTCGGGCGACCCATTTCCCCTGCTTCAACAAGACCTATTTGCGTTTCGACCTCAGCGCTATCCCACCGGGCAAACAGATCATTTCCGCCGAGCTAACCCTTCACCTCTGGTCACACGCTGGCGAAACGCCAAATCTGGCTACGCGCTCCTGGGTCAGCCTGCACAGCATCAAAGACCCCTGGCAGGAGATGGGCATTCATTGGAACAACGCGCCCCTGGCTTATGAAAACGTAGCCGCCACCTGGGTCAATCCCTACAGCGGAGACCGGGACCGGCCGGTCTGGCCGGGCGACCCGTATCAGTGGGATGCCACCAAAGCTGTGATGGAGGCTTATGCCGCCGGTCAGCCCGTCAGCCTGGCGCTTTATGGCTCAGACACAGACGAACACAGCAGCAAGTATTTCTACTCGTCAGAGTCCAACGCAGGCACATCGCCCAACGACGCGCGAGGACGGCCGTCATTGGTTGTGACCTGGGGGGAACTGGGGCCGACGCTCAACAAAACAGCCTCGCCCACCTTTGGAGACACCGGCAGCGTTATCCAATATACGCTGCAACTAACGGGCAGTGGGGAGCCGCTCAGTTTGCTCGGCGTTTTACCGGCTGGCCTGGAATTTCTGGAAGGCGCCGGGCTGACGCAGCACAATGGGCAGATCAGTTGGCATGGCACGCCTGCCGCAGGCGAGGTTCTGACGCTTCGTTACACTGCGCGGATAACGGCCGTTTCCCCCACCGCCTTACATAACAGCGCCACCCTATCCGAAAATGGGACGGTGATGGCGACGGCAACGGCCGTTGTCATCGCCAACCCAGAGCAAACCTTTTTGCCCACCGT
>CAYONK010000573.1:0-3377 GCA_964405285.1 uncultured Ardenticatenaceae bacterium | reverse complement strand
ATTTTTAGTTTGAACAAGACCTTGTCATTCCGAGCCGCAGGCGAAGAATCCCTCCGGCGTTTCGCTCTCCAATAACTTGCGTAGGGACGACCCTTGTAGTCGCCCTCATTCACAGGGCGGGCACAAGGCCAGCCACTAAAGAAACTTTCTCTGATTGGTTAGAATGCTTCGCTGCGCCCAGCATGACATAACGTGCCAATCTTGTTGTCTTGTTATGCGCAGCCTTCTTCTTGAAATTGCCGCGCCATGATTATGCTGCCTCTCTCAACGACAATCCCCCGAAAGAGGTTGCGTCGCTCATCTTTTATTCATGATTGGGGGTGGTTGGTTTGTTGGTTGGTTGGTTTGTTGGCTAACCAACCCATCCAACTAACCAACCCATCCAACTCCCCCTACTCACCCTTCACCGTCACGTAAAAGAAATCGCGGTCGGATTGGCGCAGGTAGCGATCAGGCCAGGTGGCCATCCCATCCGGGAAAAGTGGCTCAGCCGACAGGTCGCCCGCGCCATCAGGCCGGACGGCAGCGAAGTGGACCCAAGATTCGTTGATGTCGAGAAGGAGGCCATTGTGGACGCCAACGGCCGTCATCGCTTCAGCCAGCGTCGGCATACTCATGCTCGGTCCGGCCAGGAAATACAGCACGTCGTTGCTCTCGTTGATGCCCAGGCCAGAGCGCCAGGTGACGATGTTGCCATTGATGTTGCCGCCCCATACGACAATCGAACCGGTGTAGACGCGCTCGCTGACCACCCCATCAGCCACCACCAGGCGGGCGTTCTGCCGCCAGGAGGTGAAGGGGCCGGCCGGATCAATCGCCTCATTCCAGTTGCCAATCCGCACCGTCCCATCCGGGTACATGGCGACGGTGGCGTAGCCGTTCTTGGCGGGCAGGGCCACCAATCCATCGGCCATCGCCCCATATTCGCCGTGCGAGGCCATAAAGCCCCCGTTAAAGGTGGCCAACAACTGGTCCGCCTGTCGTCGTTCCGCCGGGATGAGGCCACTCCCTCGCGGGCCATCGGCCAGGGCCGGCTCTTTTGTGCCCAGGACATAGTGTAGATCAACCTGGGACAAATCGAAAGCGACGACGGCAACGATGGCATACGGCCGTTCCGGGTCCGGCTGCAAAAAGGTGCGCAGGGCGACCACGTCTCCCTGAGGATTGGTCAGATAGGGCTGCCACTCTCCTTCACCGGCCAGATCGCCAAAGGCGGGGGCGGCGGGCAAAGACCAGACGACGGGCGTGGGGCTGGGAACGGCCATTGGCAGGATAACGGCCGTTGGCTCCACCACCACTTCCCAAGGGGCGGCTGCCTCCTTCAGGCCCAGGCCATATTGCGCCCGGCGCACCCCGTCTTGCGTCTGAAACAGGACCGTCTCCAACATTGCCACGCCGCGATTACCGATCACCTGGCGCAGCGGCCGGGCCACCTGCGCCCCCACACCCGGCCAGCGGCTAACCACCGCCATGCCAATGATGCCGGTCAACAGAATCAAACCGATAAACAAGAGCAAAGTTTTACGGATATTCAATTTTCTCATACTGGGCGTTACATCTCTTTTGTCTATAATTCGCTCATGTTGCCACAGCGAAGAAATAAAAAAATGAATGGAACTTGCTGGCGCTGCCTGGTGGGGGTGCTGCTGTTTTTGCTGGCCGGTTGCCAGCAGGATATGGTATCCGATACAGTCACCGCTTCTTCCCCGACGCCGGGCGCAACGGCCGTTTTACCGGCCACTGAAACGCCACTACCGGCTCCCACTTTACCACCGACCCCGCAAATTGACACGCCAACGGCCGTTCCCTCCCCCACCATCACCCCAACCCCCACGCCAGCCCCCTGGCGCATCGGCCAACAGCCCGGCCTACCCCCGGAAATCGGCGCGGCGCTGGCCGAATTGGCCGCCAGCCAGCCAGCTCAATTCACCCTGGCTGAGGGCGAAGCCGACGTGACGCTGACGGTAGGCGGCGGGACGCCATTAGCGAGCTGGCTATACGTAATCGCTGCCCCTTTCCCCACCCTAGACGATGGGCTGAGTTGGGCGGAGGTGCAAGAGGGGTGGGAAAACGGCCGTTTCCACCTCACGCCCGACGTCGCCAACACCTTGCGCGGCTGGTGGGGCGAACCCGCCCAGCCGCCCATCATCCTACCCGCCGACGAACTGGTAGACGCCCTCTGGTCCGCCCAAACCGGCTACGACGACCTGCGCCTGACCCTCCTCCCCTTCGACCAATTAGAACCCCGCCTGAAAGCGCTGCGGCTGGATGGCGTCGCCCCCATCGAACCGGGCTTTAACCCCGAAGGCTACCCGCTGGCGCTGCCCATCGGCCTGGAGGGCGACCCAGACGCGGTCGCCGCCTTGCAAGCCGCCTGGGGCGGCCCGCTGACCAATCGAGACGAAACGCTCATCACCACCGTCGCCATGACCGGCCCGGCCGGGATGCGCCGCGCCGTCGCCGACCGGATGGAGCGCTACGGCATCACCTACCCCTCCGAGGAGACGGGGCCGGTGCTGCAAGCGGCCGACTTCGCCCACATGAGCAACGAGAACCCCTTCGCCCCCAACTGCCCCCTGCCCGACCCATATGACGATGAGAACGTCTGCAACCGGGATGAATATGTGGAGTTGATGGTCTGGCTCGGCATCAATATCGTGGAGATGACCGGCAACCATTTGAATGATTGGGGGACGTGGGCGCTCAACCACACCTTCGATTTGTACGATTCGTTGGGGATGCAGACCTTTGGCGGTGGGCGGAATCTGGAACACGCCCGGCAGCCGCTGCTGATTGAGCATAACGGCAACCGGCTGGCCTTCGTCGGCTGCAACCCGGTCGGCCCGGCCTTTGGCTGGGCGACGGAGACGCAGCCGGGCGCGCTGCCCTGCGAAGATGATTACGGGGCCATCACCGCCCAAATCCGCCAACTGGCCGACGAGGGGTATCTGGTGATCGCCACGTTGCAATATCTGGAGGATTACCAGTACCGCATTATGCCGCAGCAGCACGCCGCTTTTCGGGCGCTGGCGGACGCGGGAGCAACGGCCGTTTCCGGCAGCCACGCCCATCATCCCCAGGGGTTCGCCTTCCGGCCCAATGGCAGCTTCATCCACTACGGCCTGGGCAACTTCCTGGCCGACCAGATGTGGATGCTGGGCGTGCGGCAGACGTTTGTGGATACCTATTTGTTTTATAACGGCCGTTTGCTCCACGTAGACCTCTGGACCGGCCTGATCGAAGATTACGCCCGCCAACGCCTGATGACCCCCGAAGAGCGGCGCGATATGCTCCGCGCCGTCTTTGAGACCAGCGATTGGCGGTGACGATTGACGATTGACGATTGACGATTGACGATTGACGATTGACGATTGACG
>CAYONK010000572.1:0-3385 GCA_964405285.1 uncultured Ardenticatenaceae bacterium | reverse complement strand
ACCAACCTAACCCACCAACTAACCCACCAACATCTTTCCTCAACGAATCTCGATCTTCGTCACGGCATCGAAGTCCAGCGCCTCTTCGCTGCCTAAGACGGCCTCCAGGGCCATTTGCGCCACTGTGAAGAAGGCTTGCAGATCGCCGATGCGCTCCAGGTAAAACTCGGCCAGGGCGCGGTCTTCAGGCAATAATTCCGTCTCGGCCGCCTGTAATTTGCCCACGCTGTCGGCCAGCACTTCCAGGGCAAGCTGCACTTCGCGCTTTTCGCGGCTGGCCAGGACGTTGCGGATGACTTGCCAGAGGTCATGCTCGGCGGCGTAATACTTCTTCCGGTCGCCGCGCATCCAGACCTCTTTGGCCATGCCCCACCGCTCCAGATCGCGCATGTTCATGCTGACGGAGCCTTTGCTAATCTCTAGTTGACTGGCCAGATCGTCCAGGGAGAGCGCTTCCGGACTCATGAGAAGCGTGCCATAGAGTCGCCCCATCACCTCGGCAAAGCCGAAGTAGCGAGCGAGACGGCCGATCCCGGCTACCGTGCTTTCGTTCACCGCGAGTAGATTTTTGTTCATAAGAATACCCTGCGTTCAGAATGTTTTGAACGTACAGAGTATCAAAAATTTCTGTCTCGTCAAGAGGGGGTTTGCTGGTTTGTTTGCTGGTTTGTTTGTTGGTTGCGTTTGTTGGAGAGCCTCAGCAAACCAACCAATCTTTAATGCAGCGCGTCAATTCACAATTTGGTCCCGATACTTCTTGTGAAAATTAAACGATGCTTTCTCGACACGCCTTTGCTTATACTTATAAATGGCTTTGTGTATCTTAGACACTAGCGATTTTCGATTGAAGATTGCAAGTCATTTCATTGCTGCACATTACCATAGGTCATGACGGATGGTTGCCCACCCTCACCCTGGAACGGGCGACGGTAGTCAAACTGAGGAGAAGAAAATGCACGAGTTTCAAGCCACACCTACCACAGACGCTGCCGACAGCGATGACGGCCAGCCAGACAAGGGCGAAGATCATCAGCAAAGCTGTCAGAACCGATGTTATCCCCCGACTGCTCAGGGCCTTTACGATCCCCAATTTGAACGCGACGCCTGCGGCATCGGCTTCGTTGTCCACGTCAAGGGCCAGAAATCCCACGACATCATCCGCGACGCCCTCACCCTCCTGACCAACCTCAGCCATCGCGGGGCCACCGGCTCCGAACCCAACACCGGCGATGGCGCCGGCATCCTCTTCCAAATCCCTCATCAATTTCTGCGAAAAGCAGCCGCCCAAGAGAATATCAACCTGCCCGAACCCGGACACTATGGCGTCGGGATGCTCTTCCTGCCGGACGAGCCAGCGCAGCGGCGCGCCTGCGAAGAACGCTTTGCCGCCATCGTTGCCGCGCATGGGCAGACGCTCCTCGGCTGGCGCACCGTGCCCACCGACAACGCCGCCCTGGGTATCGCCGCCCGCGTCAGTGAGCCGACAATCCGCCAGGTCTTCATTGGCCGGGACCCAGCCATCCCCACCGACCGCGACTTTGAGCGCCGCCTCTTCGTCATCCGCAAAGTGGCCGAGCGGGAAATTCGCCGCGATCCGGCCGGCTGTGGGGCGGGGTTCTACGTCGCCAGCCTTTCCTATAAGACCATCGTTTACAAGGGGATGCTGCTGTCCGAGCAAGTCGCCAGCTATTTCCCCGACCTGCAAGATGAGGACATGGAATCGGCCCTGGCGCTGGTCCATTCCCGCTTTAGCACCAACACCTTTCCCTCCTGGGCGCGCGCCCATCCCAACCGCTACATCATCCACAACGGCGAGATCAACACCATTCGCGGCAACCAGAACTGGATGCGGGCGCGGGAATCGCTGCTCGCTTCCCCCATTTTCGGCGCGGAATTGGCCGATTTGCTGCCGGTGATTGACCCGGACGGCAGCGATTCGGCGATGTTTGACAACGCGCTGGAGTTTTTGCTGCTCAACGGCCGTTCTCTCCCCCACGCCGTCATGATGATGATCCCCGAACCCTGGTCCAAGCGCGACGACATGGACCCCGCCCTCAAAGCCTTCTACGAATACCACAGCGCCCTCATGGAACCCTGGGACGGCCCCGCGGCCATCGGCTTTAGCGACGGCTTCCAGATTGGGGCGATTTTGGACCGCAACGGCCTGCGCCCCGCCCGCTACACCGTCACCAAAGACGACCGCGTCATCCTGGCCTCCGAGACGGGCGCGTTGGAAATCGCCCCGGAGAATATCGCCGCCAAAGGGCGACTGGAGCCAGGCCGGATGCTGCTGATTGACACCATCGCCGGCCGCATCGTCAACGACGACGACCTCAAGGCGCAAATCGCCCGCCAATACCCCTACGGCGAATGGCTGGCCGACGAGCAGATCAGCCTGGCCGACCTGCCCGCAGGGGAGGCGCTGCCCGCGCCGGACCACGATACCGTCGTCCAGCGGCAGCAAGCCTTCGGCTACACCTTCGAGGATTTACGCCTGCTCATGGCCCCGATGGCCCAAAGCGGCGTCGAAGCGCTTGGCTCGATGGGCGACGACACGCCGCTGGCGGTGCTGTCCGACAAGGCGCAGCCCCTCTTCAACTACTTCAAGCAGTTGTTCGCCCAGGTCACCAATCCGCCGATTGACGCTCTACGCGAAGAACTTGTCACCAGCAGCCTGACCCTGCTCGGTTCTGAGGGCAATCTGCTCGCCCCCGGCGCGGCAAGCTGCCGCATGATCAAGTTAGACCATCCCATTCTGACGAATGGGCAGTTGGCGCAGCTCAAGGCGCTGAATTTGCCGGGCAGCCAATCGGCCACCCTGCCGATGCTCTACCCGGTGGCCGAAGGCGGCGCGGGTCTGGAGCGGGCGCTGGACGACCTGTTCGCCGCCGCCGACACGGCCGTTTCCGCCGGAGCCAAAATCCTCATCCTCTCCGACCGGGGCATCAGCCGGGAGCAGGCGGCCATCCCCAGCCTGCTGGCCGCCGCCGGGCTGCACCATCACCTCATCCGTCAGGGGCGCCGCACTGAGACCAGCATCGTCGTTGAGTCGGGCGAGCCGCGCGAAGTGCATCATTTCGCCACGCTGCTCGGTTATGGGGTGGACGCCATCAACCCGTACCTGGCTTACGAGACGTTGGGCGATATTTTGCGCAAGCGGTTGATCGGTGGCGTCAGCGAAGACGAAGCGGAATACCATTTCATCAAGGCGGTGGTCAAAGGCGTGGTCAAGGTGATGTCGAAGATGGGCATTTCTACCGTGCAAAGCTATCGCGGGGCGCAGATTTTTGAGGCGCTTGGCCTGCACAGCAGTGTGGTGGAGAAATACTTCACCGGCACGCCGAGCCGCATCGAGGGCGCGGATTTGCACACGCTGGCGAAAGAG
>CAYONK010000571.1:0-3387 GCA_964405285.1 uncultured Ardenticatenaceae bacterium | reverse complement strand
TGCTATTCGGTTGTTAATGTGCAAAGTCCTTGACAAGACTTAGAACATCTCCGCGCTCTCTGCGGTTTCATAAACACCATGACCCAATTTGTAAAAATCGCCCGTGTTGAAGATATACCACCTGGTCAGCGCCTCTGGCACGACTTCGCCGAAGAGACCGTCATCCTGTTCAATGTTGACGGGCAGTTCTACTGTATCGCCGACCGCTGCACCCACGACGATGGGCCGCTGGAAGACGGTGTGTTGGAGGGTTACGAAGTTGAGTGCCCGCGTCACGGCGCCCGCTTTGATATCCGCACCGGCAAAGCGCTTTGCTTGCCCGCCACCAGACCCGTGCCAGGCTTCGCCGTTAAGGTAGAAAATGGCGACATTTACGTCGAGTCGCCGGATGGTTGACAGTCGCCTAAAAATTGCCTATAGTAGCCCGCACAATTAGAACAAAAATTTCATGTAATCGTTCAGACCTGACAGGTCTCTACTCAAGTAGCTGCCTGCCAGATACGCCTCAAAAAACCTGTCAGGTCTTGAGGGGGTGAGCGTTTACTATTCCATTACTGGTTTAACTATTTCCTATAGCCGCACTAGGCGAACAGCCCTGTTCGTTCGCCAGCGTGCCTGACCGTCTGGCCAGTAGCAATCACGCGATAAAGTATGGACACAAACGGAACCATCAAACAAATAGACATTGAACAAGAGGTAAAAGAATCTTACCTCAGCTACGCCATGAGCGTCATCGTTTCGCGGGCGCTGCCGGACGTGCGCGACGGTCTCAAACCAGTACAGCGGCGCATTCTCTACGCCATGTACGACATGGGCTTGCGGCCGGATACCCCCTACCGCAAGTCGGCCCGCGTGGTGGGGGAGGTGCTGGGTAAATACCATCCGCATGGCGACCAATCCGTTTACGACGCGATGGTGCGCATGGCCCAAGATTTCTCCATGCGGGCGGAACTGGTGGACGGCCAGGGCAATTTCGGCTCGATTGATGGCGACCCGGCAGCCGCCATGCGCTACACTGAGGCGCGGATGTCCCCTCTCGGTTACGACATGCTGGAGGACATCGGCAAAGAGACGGTTAATTTCACCTCGAACTTCGATGATTCGCTAAAAGAGCCGACGGTTTTGCCGTCTACCGTGCCCAATCTGCTGGTGAACGGCTCTTCGGGTATCGCGGTGGGCATGGCGACCAGCATCCCGCCCCACAATTTGGGTGAAGTGATTGATGCGCTGACCTTTATGTTGGATAAGTGGGAAAGGCTAGATGACATCACCATCAGCGACTTAATGCAGTATATCAAAGGGCCGGATTTTCCCACGGGCGGGCTGGTTTTCCGCTACAAGGGGGAAGAAAACGAGATGGATGCCCTGGCCAACGCCTACGCCACCGGTCGGGGCCGGGTGACAGTACGGGCGAAAGCCCATGTCGAACAGATGGAGCGGAATAAATCCCGCATTGTCATCACCGAATTGCCTTACCAGACGAATAAGACCAATTTGCT
This sequence comes from uncultured Ardenticatenaceae bacterium, assembly GCA_964405285.1. Taxonomy (GTDB): domain Bacteria; phylum Chloroflexota; class Anaerolineae; order Promineifilales; family Promineifilaceae; genus Leptovillus. The sequence goes on along the minus strand of CAYONK010000571.1, from coordinate 1,888 downwards.
CGGCCGAATCGCCGACTTGCACCGGGATGGCAAGATTGAGGGGCTGACCGACCTGCGCGATGAATCGGACCGCAACGGGATGCGGATTATCCTGGAGACGACGCGCAACGTGGAGCCGGAAGCGGTGTTGGCTGAGTTGTTCCGGTTGACGCCGATGCAGAGTACCTTCAGCATTTCGCTGCTGGCGTTGGTGAATGATGAGCCGCGGGTGTTGAATTTGAAGCAGGCGCTGCGCTTTTACCTGGACCATCGGCTGGAAGTGGTGCAGCGCCGCAGCGCTTATGATCTGGAGAGAGCGCGGCAGCGGGCGCACATTCTGGAGGGGCTGCTCATTGCCCTGGACAATCTGGATGAAGTGATTGATACGATTCGGCGTTCGCGCACGGTGGAGACGGCGCGGGCGAATTTGCAGAGCCGCTTTAAGCTAACGGAGATGCAGGCGCAGGCGATTCTAGAGATGCAATTGCGACGTTTGGCCGGGTTGGAACGACGGAAGATTCAGGATGAACACAAGGAGAAGCTGCAACTGATCAAATATCTGGAGCGGCTGATCAGCAGCCCGAAGTTGATGCGGGAGACGATTAAAGAAGAGTTAACGGCCGTTCGCGCCAAATACGCCGACAACCGTCGCAGCCAAATTGTTGAAGGTAGTGAGCGCAAACTGCTCTCCGCCACCGACCTGCTGCCCGACCAGGAGGTCTGGGTGATGATTGGCGAGAAGGGGAGCATCGCCCGCACCAGCACGCCCGAAGTGGTTCGGGTGGCTGCCAAGCCCATCGAGCAGCCCAAAGCCTTTTTGCAGGCGAACACCCAAGACGTGCTGTACCTCTTCACGGCCGATGGTCAGGCGGTGAGTTTGCCTGTTTACCAGTTGGCCCAGGGGCGCGAGATAGGGCAAGGAACCCATTGGGCTGAGATGACCAGCCTCAACCGAAGGCAGCATCATCTGGCGACCGCCCTGGTGCTACCGTCAGGCGCGGAGGGGTATCTCTTCCTGACTACCCTGGCGGGGGTGGTAAAGCGGGTGCGCCTGGAGGATTTGCCGGGTATCACGACGACGCCCTTTACCGCGATTAACGTGGCCGACGACGATGCCCTGGGCTGGGCGAAGGTGACTTCTGGCGGGGATGAGGTGTTCCTGGCCACCGCTCTGGGGCAGGTGATTCGCTTCAAGGAGGAAGAAGTGCGGCCGATGGGTCTGCCAGCCGGCGGTGTCATGGGGATTAAATTGGCGAATGACCTGGATGGCGTGATTGCGATGGACGTGGTGCGGCCCGCTGCTTACCTCTGGAGTATCACCAATAATGGTATGGCTAAAGCGACGCCGTTCAGCCAATACCCGACACAGGGGCGATATGGGCAGGGGGTGATCAACGTGCGTCTGCCGAAGGAAGCGGAAGAGGTGGCTGCGGTGGTGATGGGTGATTTGGATACGGAACTGGTGGTGAAAACGGCCGTTGGTTCCACCAAAACCTTCCCCATCAGCGCAACCGACGTCGGAGCGCGGGCTATCAAGCCGAAGAAGCTGTGGGAGGTTGGCCCACCGAACCGGATCACCGGCGCGGTGCAGATGGAAGGAAGGCTGGTGAACGAGAGTGGGGCGGAGAGGGAAACGGCCGTTCCCCGCCAACTTTCCCTGATCAACGACTGAGCGCCATACCACCTGTAAGCATTTATGGTTATAATCCAAAACGACACCATTACGGATACCGGCTACTTTCTTGCACGTACGGAGATAATAGAGGATGAATTTTCGAGATCGCAGGGCCAAAGATGAGTCAGGAAATGAGTTTATTTTTACCGTTGAGATGCAGCGCCGCCTGAGCCAGGCCGGTCTGCCTATTGAGCCAATCTATCTCTCACAGTTGGGTGACGATTTGCCGCCACC
>CAYONK010000570.1:0-3388 GCA_964405285.1 uncultured Ardenticatenaceae bacterium | reverse complement strand
CTGACAAAGACCAGAGCCAGACCCCTCCCTTTGGGCAGGTCTGGCTCTGGCGAACTTGGTACCCCTCTGCGTGAGGTTAAGTTCTATACCCCACTAATTTCATATCCCGCTGGTTCGGGCATCAGCGGCTTATGGATAGTATATGTCAGGACGAGCGAAAAGGGAACCACTTTTCCCATCTTCCCAGAGAAATCTCATGAACACTCAACCCCGTGGAGCAAGGCTCCTCTAGTGAGCGACAACAAAACCAGATAGGCGATATAGACGTCCTTTTTGCGGTCGGAACTGAAGGGCGCTACTCGCTTCGATTCTCCTCCATCCTGACGGCGCGTTCCGCCTGATAGATCAGCTTTTTCAGACTGCGACCACAGCGCAAGCTGGCATTGGGAGGGCGATAAGCCGGCGGCAAGGGGGTAGGCTGACCGTTGTGGGCCACATTCAAGCAGGGAGAAGATTGGGCAATCAGCCATTGTTCGGCGGCTGTCCGGTCATGGCCGACGGCGTGAAATTGCGCGTCTTGAGAATCCAGCAGCTCGATGGTGAATTTCATGGATGTGGGCCAATTGCTCCAGACAAAGCGCCCTACCAGCGAGCGTCCTTTGAAGCCATCGAGAAGATGCTGCCAGACGCGGGCAAACGCCAGATGAGATTGCCCCACGTAAAAGGTCACCGCGTCGTCCCGAAACAGGTAGAGGTCCAACCTTTGCCACGCTTCCGGGCATTGTTCGATGAGCAAAAAGTGTTTGAGTGAAAGGGTCGCGTTCATGGGTGGGCCAGGGTCAGGACGTAGAGATTGAAGTGTCAAAGACGGCCGTTACGATTCTATCCCACCACCTGGGGGTATGGGGTTAGAGAATGATGATGGAAAACGGCCGTTATCCCATCATCATTCTACCAAAACTCAGCCTCTAACTCGAAGCGCGATCATCGGCCACCACAAACTGGATGATTTCCCAGACCGAATGGCGGATGACGCGCCCAGGATAGTCGTCACTGAAAACCAGCCGCGCCAGACGCAGGCAGTCGAGATGCTTTTGGACAGTTTGGATTGACGGCCGTTCCCCCCCCTCCTATACTGTAAATTGTCAAACACCCTTGCGCGGCAAACGACGCCCAAGCGGGAGCCACGCTCGTCAGCCACGAGAGCGGCTGACGGCGTAGAGGTTTTGTGATGAACCGCAAATTCATTGGATTGTTCCTCTTCAGCCTCGCCCTGATTGTCGCCCTGATGCGCAGCCCCATCGCCAACAGCCAACCCACCCACCCTGCCCGGCCGGCCGACAATCCCACCGGATTCGTTCAGGGCGAAGCTCTGCCGGGGGCCGATTACCCGCCTCCGGCCCTGCGCCTGGCCGAACCGCGCCAGCCAACCACACCGACCACCCCGCCAAACGGCTTCGACCTCGACGTGTTGTATATCAACCGCTCACCCATGTATCACGCCTACTGCCTTACCTACCCCGGCGGCATCCCCATCCTCTGCCCCGGCAGCGAAGGAGATAAACGCTGGCCCGACCCCGGCGAAATCGTCACCTTCACCGCTTACGTGGCTAACAAGGGCAGCCAGCCCAGCCCGGCCTTCACCTATCAATGGCAGATTGACGATGTGGAAATTGGCAGCGGCAGCGCGGGCAGCCTGGCCGCCGGAGGGCAGACCAGCTTCACCGTCCAGTGGGCCTGGGGGCACAGCCTGGATGGGGAGCGACTGGTCGGCGAACATCGGGTGCGTTTTACCCTATTCCCGACCGAACCCGGCGACCTTTACCCGGTCAACAACAGCCTGGAAGACCGGACCGATGCCCTCGGCTTCCATATCGCCATCACCCCGCAGATGGTGGCAGCCTACAACACCCCCTGGAACCCCGCCTTCTCCTACTCAGCCGAGGATTGGTTGCAGCGCCAGATCGCCGCGATGAACGGCATTCTGGAACAATCGGTGTACCCGACCACGCCACAAGGGGCGACCGAGCGGGTGCGGATCAACACCATCACCGTAACGGCCGTGCCCCCGTTCAACGATGGAACCCACGACGGCGGCTGGTTTGTGGACGCCGACTATCGCCAGGTCAGCGGCGGTTATGACCCGATCACAGACGTAGATTGGGCCTTGATCCACGAGTTGAGCCATCAAATTGGGCTGATTGACCTCTACACCCTGGACATTCCGGCGACCAACGTCCTGGTCCTGGACCGGCGTAATCAGCCAAGCAATTTCGGCTTTATCTGGCCCAATGGCGGTCTGATGGGGGGCGGCGACATCGCGCCGCACAGCGATCAGCGCCTCTACTCCAGCCACACAGCCGCCGGTGTCTCCAGCAACAAGGGCTACCGGCGCGGCTATTACGGCGAATACCAATTCGACCTGCCGGCGCAGATTGACCTGCTCGTCCTGGATAACCAGGGCGGACCGGCGGCAGGCGTGGCCGTCGCCCTCTATCAGCGCGGCGGGCCGCCGGATTGGATGGGGGTGTTGGCGATAGACAACACGCCGGAAATCGCCGGGGTGACAGATGACAACGGCCGTTTCCCCCTCCCCAACCGCTCCGTCTCCGGGGGCGTCGCCACCCACACCGGCCACACCTTGCGGGACAACCCCTTCGGCCTGGTAGACGTGGTGGGCGGGCGCAACCGCTTCCTGATCAACCTGGGGCAAGGGACGCACGAAGAGTTCCACTGGCTGGACATCACCCCCCTGAATCTGGCCTATTGGGCGGGCGAGACGGAGCAGCACACCCTGGTTCTGTCCAGCCGCGTCCCGCCAGCCGCCGCGCCGGAGCCGCCGCTCGTCGGGGCGGCGCAGGTGGAGGGGATGCAGGCCACGCTCTGCTGGCAGCCGCAGCCCGGCCTGAGCTACCGGCTCTATCTCGCCGGGCCGCCGGTTTACGCCTACACCCTGGCGGCCGATTCGTTGAGCGGCCCCTGTGTCAGCCACAGCTGGGGTGGCGTTGGCTGGGGTGGCAATCGGGTATATGGCCTGACGGCCGTTGCCCCCGATGGCGCAGAAAGCGGCTTCAGCAACTTCGTCTGGGCGCCACAACTGCGCAATCCCACGGCCGTTGGCCTGGACGGGTCCGGGCGGCGCATCGTCTTGGACCCGCAAAATGGCTACGCCTTGCTGCGGCAGGGATTGAACGGCCGTTACCTACAAAACTTCGGCAGCCCCCATTACCACCTGGAGTTCTCTCATTTCTTCACGGTAGACGGCGACGGCCGCCTCATCTTCAGCCATCCCGCCGACTATTACAGCGACCGCCATTCGGTGCGCATCGCCGACGCCGAGGCGACGCCGCTGCTGGAGTTTGGCGAACAGGGCAGCGGCCCCGGCCAGTTCCAAACCCCGGCGGGCGTGGCCGTCTGGGGCGATCCTTGCACCGTCGAAGGGCCTTAT
>CAYONK010000569.1:0-3389 GCA_964405285.1 uncultured Ardenticatenaceae bacterium | reverse complement strand
GGGAAGGTATGTCTGAGTTAAGAGCAGTCATTTTTGATTTAGACGGTGTTTTGACGGATACGGCCGAATTTCATTACCGCGCCTGGCAAAGACTGGCCGATGAGGAGGGATTGCCCTTCTCCCGCGAGGTCAATGAGAAATTGCGCGGCGTTTCGCGGCGGGAATCTCTGCTGCGAATTTTGGGCGAGCGGCAGGTGGATGAGGCCACATTGGAAGCGTGGATGACGCGCAAGAATGGCTATTACCAGGAGATGCTCCGCCAGGTTAGCCCGGCTGATTTACTGCCGGGCGTGTCCGCGTTACTGGATGCGCTGGACGCAGCGAGCATCCCTTACGCCCTGGCCTCGGCGAGCAAGAATGCGCTGGAGGTGGTGGAGCGGCTGGGCATTGCCCATCGTCTGACGGCGATTGCCGACGGGCGCAGTGTGGCGCGGCAAAAACCGGCCCCGGACCTGTTCCGCTATGCGGCTGTCTGCCTGGAGTTGCCGCCAGGCCAATGCCTGGTGGTGGAAGATGCGGAAGCGGGGGTGGCAGCAGCCATCGCCGCCGGGATGCCGGTGTTGGCGCTTGGTCCGGCGGCGCGGTTTACCGGGCTGTTGGGGCAGGGTCGGGTGACACAGCGCGACAGTCTGGATGGGGTGACGGTCATCGAGTTGCGCCAGATGGTGACAGAGGATGAGACCTGGGTGGTGGTGCAGGATGAATTTAGCGCCGTTACGCAGCGCCACATGGAGACGGTCTTCACCCTGGGGAATGGCTATTTTGCCAGCCGGGGCAGTCTGGAAGAGGGGTATCCGGGCGATTTTCCGCTGACGCTGGCACATGGGGTGTTCGACGATATGCCGGTGGCTTTTACGGAGCTGGTTAATCTCCCCGATTGGTTGGATGTGACGCTGATGGTGGATGAACGGCCGTTTCGCCTGGATCAGGGTCGCATCCATCACTTTCGCCGGGCGTTGGATATGCGCCAGGGGATTTTACGCCGTGCTCTGCGCTGGGAATCGCCCGATGGGGCGCTGCTGGACTTGCACTTTGAGCGTTTTGCCAGCTACGCCCACCCGCACCTGGGGGCGTTGCGGCTGTTGATAACGGCCGTTAACCGCCCTGTCACCCTCACCCTGCATACTGGCCTGGACGGTCACGTTGCCAATGAAGATTTGCTGCATTGGCATTTGTTGGAGCAGGGAGAAGCAACGGAGGGGGCGCTCTGGCTGCGCGGGCAGACGCGGCACACCGGGATTGAATTGGGCATGGCGGCGGCGCTGACGGTGGCGGGGGGAACGGCCGTTGCCTGCCAAAACTGCCCCGGTCATCCCCGCTTCACGATCACCGAAGAGATTGCGCCCCGCCAGACGTTGCGGGTGGAGAAGTTGGTGGCGATCACGACCAGTCGGGATGCGGATGGGGGGAAAACGGCCGTTGTCCCCCGCGCTCTGGCCCAACTACAAGGACATACCTACGACTCCCTACGCCAGACCCAACGACACGCCTGGGGACAACTCTGGCAGGCGTGCGACATCCTGATCGAAGGAGATGACGAAGCGCAGTTAGCGTCCCGTTTCAACCTCTTCCAACTGCTCATCGCTGCCGCCCAGCAGGACGAGCGCGTCAGCATCGGCGCCAAAACCCTTAGCGGCCTCGGCTATCGCGGACACATCTTTTGGGATACAGAAATTTTCATCCTCCCCTTCTTCATCTATACCCAGCCTCATCTGGCGCGCAACATGTTGATGTACCGCTACCACACCCTGGGCGGGGCGCGACAAAAGGCGGCCACCAACGGCTACCAGGGAGCGCAATACGCCTGGGAGAGCGCCGCCACCGGCGAAGAAGTGACGCCCACCTGGGTCCCCCATCCCACCGACCGGACGCAGTTGGTGCGCATCTGGACAGGTGATATTCAGATACACATTTCCGCCGATGTAGCTTACGCCATCATGCAGTATTGGCGCGTCACCGGCGACGACGCTTTCATGCGCGACTACGGCGCGGAGATGATTTTAGAGACGGCTCGCTTTTGGGGTAGTCGCGCCGAACGTGAAGAGACGACTGACGGCCACCAGTACGCCATTCGCAACGTCATCGGCCCAGATGAGTACCATGACCACGTAGACAACAACAGCTTCACCAATTACGTTGCTCGCTGGCACTTACAGACGGCGCAAGAAGTGCTGACCTGGCTGGCGCAGCAGCACCCAAACAAGGCGCGACAGCTCAAAGCCGACTTCTACCTGACAGACACAGAGCTGGCCCATTGGCAAGATGTGATCAACCACCTGGTCTTCCTTTACGACCCGGAGAGCGGCCTGATAGACCAGTTTGAGGGCTTCTTTTCTCGGATTGAAGTCTCGCCGGAGTTTATCGCCCAGGCAGACAAATCGCTGCAACTGATTTTTGGCATTGAAGGGGCCAACGAGCGCCAGGTGCTAAAGCAAGCGGACGTGATCATGCTGCTTTGCCTCTTCCGCGACCGCTTTGAGCAAAAAACGTGGCAGACAAATTGGGACGCCTACATGCCCAAGACAGACCATATCTACGGTTCTTCGCTCGGTCCGAGCTTCCACGCCTGGGCAGCCTGCGAGATGGGGCGGGCGGAGGAAGCGTATGACCATTTTATGCTGGCGGCGCGTGCCGACCTGCGTAACCCGCGCGGCAACGCCGGGGACGGGATTCATGCCGCGTCGGCCGGCGGCGTCTGGCAGGCATTGGTCTTTGGTTTTGCCGGGTTAAGGCCCGGTGAAGATGGCGGCTATACACTGACGCCCCGCCTGCCGCAGCATTGGCGACGGCTGGCGTTTCGGGTGAAGCTGCATGGCAAAGAGTATTTTATTGACCTGCGGCCTGGAGAGTAAAAGGAGGTGTTGCGTATTTACAAATCAATCAACCAAGGCAAGAAACAAACTTTATCATTCGAGTATGTTACAAGTGAGGAGAAACACACCATGAAAAAACCAACCTGGTTATTGACTTTATTAGTCGTCGCTCTGTTTGCCCTGGCCGCCTGTGGCGGCGGCTCGACGGCGGAACCGGCCGCACCTGCGGAACCGGCCGCCCCGGATACGACAATGGATAGCGGGGAAACGGCCGTTGTCGAACCCACTGCCGCTTGCTTCATCGAGGTCGAACCCAACGCCCTCATCGTCTTCTCCGGTTGGGGCGACGAAGCGGAACAACAAATTTACCGCGATTCCATCACCCGTTTTAACGCGGTATGCCCCGGCGTCACCGTGGATTACCAACCCATCCCGGCCGATTTCCAGACCAAGATGAAAGCGGCCATGGCTGGCGGCACGGCGGCCGACGTCTTCTACGTAGATGACCAACTCATGACCGCTTTTGGCCCGACCGGCCAACTGCTCGCCCTGGACAGCTTCATGGCCGAGGGCAGC
>CAYONK010000568.1:0-3411 GCA_964405285.1 uncultured Ardenticatenaceae bacterium | reverse complement strand
ATTAACCATCGGCCCCGATTCGCCGCTGGCGGGCAAGACGCTGGAAGAGGCGGCCCTGGGGCGAGATTTTAACGTCTCGGTGCTGCGGATTGATTCGGTGGATGAGGGGGGAGAACGGCCGTTGCCCGGCCGCGTTCTAGAAGCCGGGCGGCGCACCGTCGCCCAACTACAGCGCACCCAACGCATCCCCAACGCCGCCAGCCGCCTGCAAGCCGACGACCTGATCCTGGTCAAAGGCACGGTGGAGACCGTCCATCACGTCGCCGAAACCTACCGCCTGGAATGTGAAGAGATTGACGAGAGCGAAACAGACCTGGCCGACATCCTGGTGACGCACGAAATCGGCGTGGCCGAAGTGCTGATCACCCCGCGCTCCGCCTACCTCGGCCAGACGTTGCAAAAGAGCCGCTTCACGCAAAAGTATGGAGTGCAGGTCATCAGCATCCGGCGGGAGAACAAGTTGGTGACGCGCCAGGGCACGCCGCTGCAACTGGGCGACGCGCTGCTGGTGCGCGGCCGTTGGGAGAACATCGAGCTACTGCGCAACGAGGGGCGCAACTTCGTCGTCGTCGGGCAGCCGGAGGCGATGTCGCGCCAGATTGTGGAGCTAAACCGCAGTTCGCTCGTCGCCGGGCTGAGCCTGGTGGGCATGGTGATCCTGATGGTCTCCGGGGCAGTGCCAACGGTGATGGCCGCCCTGATCGCCGCCGCCGCGATGGTCCTGGGCGGCTGCCTCAACAATACGCAGGCGTATCGCTCTATCAGTTGGCCGAGCGTGGTGCTGATCGCCTCGATGATCCCGATGAGTACGGCGCTGCAAACGACGGGCGGGGCGGAGTTGTTGGCAAATGTGTTAGTGAGTTCGGTGGGCAGTTGGGGAAATCTGGCGATGCTGGCCGGGGTGTTTGTGTTAACGGCCGTTTTCAGCCAGGTGATTAGCAATACGGCAACGGCCGTTCTTGTCGCCCCCATCGTCCTCAGCGCCGCCGCCGGGCTGGGCGTCTCCCCCTATCCCCTGATGATGACGGTGGCGATTGGCGCGTCGGCCGCCTTCCTCACCCCCATCGCCTCCACCACCAATTTGATGGTCATGTCCCCCGGCGGCTACGCCTTCAAAGATTATCTCAAATGCGGCTTCCCCCTCATCCTCATCTTCCTCGGCGTCGCCCTGCTGCTCGTCCCCCTCATCTGGCCGTTTTAAGGCAGTTGGAGGGGGAAGTTGGGAGTTGATAGTTGATAGTTGGGAGTCGTATCACTATCCACTCCCAACTATCAACTCCCAACTATCAACTTTTTCCCATTTTTATCATACAAAACATTAAAATTCATATAAGCGTTAACAAGACGGGTTGCCTGCGCCGCAAGCCTGACTAAAATAGAGGCATATTTATCAGCGACATGCTGCAAAGTGGTCGTGGTCACGGTCCTGGGTCACAGAACCTCCTTTTATCTTAACATGCAGTAAGGCCAAGCGAAGAACGAGTTTTCGCCCAAGATAGCCGGGTGCGACTTTGCTTTGCCTCTTATTTCCCAGAGACCTGACAGGTTTCAACGCAATGACAATGAGCGAAAGAGTCTCCAAACAACAACCGCTAAATCCCCTGGATATCGCCATCCGCGCCGGGCTGTTCGCCGCGCTCTGGTGGGCGCTTAACGAGGGCGATAACGCCGCCTGGACGCTCGGCGTCCCGGTCGTCCTCCTGGCGACGCTGCTCAGCGTCGCCATTCTGCCCCGGCTTGGCTGGCGATTCAGCCCGCTCGGTCTGCTCCGCTTCACCCTCTACTTTCTGCGCGAATCGCTTCTGAGCAGCGTAGACGTGGCCAGCCGGGTGTTCCGGCCGCAGATGCCGCTGCAACCTGGCCTGCTGCGCTACCCCCTGCGCCTGCCGGCCGACAGCAGCCGCGTCCTCCTGGCCAATGTCACCAGCCTGCTGCCCGGCACTTTCTGCACCGACCTGGAAGGGGATGAACTAGTAGTCCACGCGCTAGATACAGACCTGCCCGTGCGGGAGAGTCTGCACCACATCGAAGAGCTGATCGCGGCCATGTACCGGCACAATCTAACGGAGGCGCGATGAACCTCATCTACCAATTTGCCGCCCTGTTCCTCATGCTCAACATCGTCGCCGGGATGGTGCGCGTACTGCGCGGCCCGACGACGGCCGACCGCCTGCTGGCGGTGCAGCTTTTTGGCACAACCGGCACGGCCATCCTGATCCTATTTTCCTTGCAAACGGGGGACAAAGCGTTCCAAGACCTGGCCCTGATTTTTGCCCTGCTGGCCGGGATTCTGGGCGTCACCTTCACCCGCTACGGCCAGGCGTGGTACAAGCAGCCGCCAACCGACTTGTAGCGCCACCTTCCAGGTGGCGACGCCAGCATCCTGCTGGCGCACCATTTTCAATGGAGAGAAAATGAACTGGAACGACATCGTGACCACGCTGCTCATCATCGCCGGGGGCTTCTTCTTCCTGGCCGGGACGGTTGGCCTGCTGCGCCTGCCGGACGTGTTCACCCGCCTCCACGCCCTGACCAAAGCGGATAACCTGGGACTGGGATTGATCGCCCTGGGCGCGGCGTTCCAGGTAGACAATGCCATGCAACTGGTCAAACTGGGGCTGATCTGGGCGTTGGTGCTGATCGCCAGCGCCACCGTCGCCCACCTCATCGGCCGCAGCGCCTTGCAGCAAGGGCAGAAGCCCTGGGAGAAACCATCATGACCTTTATCACGCTTGATCTGCTCCTGGTGATCGCCCTGCTGGTAAGCGCCTGGTTCGCCCTGACGACGGCCGATCTGTTGCACGGCGTCATCCTGTTCATCGCTTTTGGGCTGCTGGTCGCCCTGGCCTGGGTGCGCCTGCAAGCGCCGGACGTGGCAATGGCCGAAGCGGCCGTCGGCTCCGGCCTGACCGGCGCGCTGCTGCTCTCCAGCCTCAGCGCCATGCGCCGGGCGCAGGCGCGCGCCGAAGCCGCCGAAAAGGAAGGGAACATTGGCTAAACTAGATCGTGGCGATGACGTGACCCTCAACCGGGGGCGCGGGCTGGTCTTGGGCCTGACCCTGGCGCTGGTGGGCGGCCTCTCGGCAGCGATGTTGACGCTGCCGACCGATACCCCCCGCCTGGCAGAGACGGCTCTCAACCGGACGCCGGAGGGTGGGGTACTGAACCCGGTAACGGCCGTTCTCCTCAATTTCCGCGGCTACGACACCCTGCTCGAAGTGGCCGTGCTGCTGCTGGCGATCATCGCCATCTGGTCTATGGCGCGGCAGGCCCGCGTCTGGATCAAGCTGCCAGACAGCCCGGTGCTGACCGCCTTCGTCCGCCTGCTGCTGCCCCTGATGGTGATCAGCGGCGGCTACCTGCTCTGGCTGGGAGCCGATTTGCCCGGCGGGGCGTTCCAGGGGGGCGCGG
>CAYONK010000567.1:0-3418 GCA_964405285.1 uncultured Ardenticatenaceae bacterium | reverse complement strand
GAAGGTATTGGGAGGAGAACGGCCGTTCTCTCCTCCTCGACTACCTCCACCTGGAACTGGAACAGCGGGAACGGCTGGTGGTGGAAAACGACCATTGGGTCGCCCTGGTCCCCTATTGGGCAGTCTGGCCCTTCGAGCTGCTGCTGTTGCCGCGTCGCCACGTCCTGCGCCTGCCCGACCTGGGCGATGCCGAACGCGACGCCCTGGCCGACATCCTCAAGCGGCTGCTGACGCGCTACGACAACCTGTTCGAGACCTCATTCCCCTATTCGATGGGCTGGCACGGCGCTCCCTTTGGCGCAGAGAACGCCCATTGGCAGCTACACGCCCACTTCTACCCGCCGCTCTTGCGCTCGGCCACCGTGAAGAAGTTCATGGTCGGTTATGAGATGTTGGGCGAGGCGCAGCGCGACCTAACGGCCGAGCAGGCCGCCGACCGGCTGCGCTCGCTCTCTGAGGTGCATTACCGGCGAGGGGGTAAGGCTGTGGCCGAAGGTCACTCCAGGCCCTTCGGCCGTAAGCGTTAGAGTTATAGAGACGTTGCAATGCAACGTCTCTACGGCCATCAACGAATAACCAGCGGTAAATACAAGCGGTAGTGACCACCCACCGGCTCTGTGCCATCCGCCTCGTATGCGCCAATGTCGCAGGCCAGGCCAAACGGCCGCGCCTGACCCCGCTGATCCGTCGTCAGACAGTGGGTCGCGTGTCCCCTATTTACCGCCGGGCTGCCTTGCAGCAAGGCGTGGGTTAAAGTCGCGCCGCCATTGTCTTGCAAGGGGCCAAGCAGCGGATTGGTATTGGGCAGATCCCCCGGCTGGTTCAGGCCGCAGGTGTTGTCTGAGGCCAGGTTGTTGCCTTCCGAGACAAAGGCGCTTACCCCAGGGTGGCATTGATACGCTCCCTGGTTGAGGGCGATCAGGCTGTTGCGCAGGATCACAGTGACATTGGGCGAGACGGCGATGCCGCTGACGCTGTTCGCGGTACTCACCTGATTATGGGCGAGGGTCGTGTGCTGCAACGTCAATTGCGCCGCTGCGCCGCCCACATTCACGCCGCCAGAACTGGCCGCCTGGTTGTGGCTGATGGTGCTATTTTCCAGCCGGATCAGGTCGCCGCTCGCGGCGCTGATGGATAGGCCGCCGCCGCTCTCCGTCGCCACATTGTGATGGACGGCGCTGCCGGTTATCGTCAGCGGCCCCTGGGCGAAAATGCCGCCGCCATACTCGGCTGTGTTAGAAAAAATGGCGCTGTTGCGAATGGTGGTTGGTCCCCAGGCAAGCAAGCCGCCGCCCTGGTCGTACCATTCGCTGCTGGCGTCGTTGTCGTAGACGCGGCTGTTTTCCAGCAACAGCGCGCCGCCGCTGGCGCGAATGCCGCCCTGCCCGCCGTGAATGCTCAGGTTGCGAATGGTCACGTCATAGAAGGGGCTGTAATCCATCCTGATCACCCGCGCCGCGCCGCCGCTCCCATCCACAAACGTTGTCGCCGCGTCTGCCCCTTGCAGCGTGACGTTTTTGGCGAGGATGACGTTCTCCACATAGGTTCCGGCGGCGATTTGCACCGTCTCGCCGCCGAATGCCTGGTTGATGGCGTGCTGGATGGTGCGGCAGGGGGCCAGGTCGTCGAGGCAGTCGTTGCCAGCGTCGCTGCCGTTGGGGGCCACGTAGCGCGTGTCTGACGGCGGGGGCGGGGTGTCGTTTGCGCCGTATTCGTAGGCGCCGATGTCGCAGGTTGCCGTGCCGTCTTCGTCACCGTCAAACGGCCGTTCCCGTCCCCGTTGGTCTGTCGTCGGGCAGGTAGCATTGTCTCCCGCGTCCAGCGCCGGGCTGGCCGGGCCGATGGCGTGGGTCAGTGTCGGACCGCCGTTGTCGGCTAACGGGCCAAGCAGCGGATTACTGTTGGGCAAATCTCCCGTCCCGGTCAATTGACAGGTGTTGTCTGAAGCCAGGTTATAGCCTTGCGACTGCCAGACGCCCAGATTGGCGCATTGAAGGTCGCCCAGGTTATTGGCGATGATGCTGTGGCGCAGGGTGATGGTGGAGCCATTGACCCCGCTGATGCCGCCAGCGCTGTTGCCGCTGTCGGTGACGTTGGCCGTCACCGTCACGCTGCGCAGCGTTAACTGCGCCCCGGACGCGCCCATGTTGATGCCGCCGCCAGAAGAGACAGAATGATTCCCGCTCAGCGTGCTGTTTTCCACCAGGACAACGGCGCCGCCGTTCAGGTGGAGGCCGCCGCCATTTTGCTCGGCTGAATTGTTGTAAATGACGCTGTGGGTGATGGTTAGCGGGCCGCCGACGTCTATGCCCGCGCCGTAAAGACCGGTGTTGGAAAAGATCCTGGTGGAGCGGATGGTGGTCGGCCCCCACACCCAAAGGCCGCCGCCATGATTGCCCGCTGGCGGCTGATTGTCGCGAATAATCGCTTCCTCTATTAAGGTCTGCCCGGCGCTGACCAGGCCAAAAGAGCCGCCGAGAATGGTGAGACGGCGAAGGGTCAAGGCGCTGGCCGCATCAAACATCTGGATGGTGTAGTCGCTGCCGTCGCCATCCACAAGCGTCGTTTCGGCGCTGGCCCCTTCGAGGATGAGGCTGCGGTCTATGATTACCTGGCCCGGATAGGTTCCGGCGGCGATCCGGATGGTGTCCCCGGCTGCTGCCTGGTCGTGGGCGTATTGGATGGTGGCGCAGGGGGCGGCCGGGTTGCTGCAATCGCCGCTGTCTGCGCCGGTGGTGGCGACGTGGCGGGTGGTCGCCTGGGGCGCGGCGAAGAGGGCGGAAATAAACCAGAAGGGCAGTAAAACTAGCGCGACCATGAAACTTAACCGGGCGAAACGAAGCGATCTCTTCATCATAATACTCTCCTTTCATGCAGGACATTCAGGGAAATGGGGAACCTGCGCGTCGGCGCGGGTCGCGGGCCAACGAATGAACCATTGCGCGGCAGTATAAAACGGCCGTGTCTCAGAATTGTCTTTCGTTGTGGGGGGTAGAAAGGGGAATTGGTATCAATCATCGCCGCAGAGCGCGGCCAGGTCGCGCCTCTGCTGCGATGCGGTTACGCCTGACGCAGCGCAGCCAGGTCGCGCTTGATGGTGGGCTGACTGCTGTCCAGGGCGGCGGCCAGGTCGGCGATAGTGGGACGCGCCCCTTGCGCTTCTGCTTCGGCCAGCAGGCGGGCCAACTGCTGCCGCCGCCGCGCCACTTTGTCCGCGATTTGGGCGTCGGCGGGGTCGTAGGGGGTCCATTCGATTTCGCAGGTCTGGTCAACGGCCGTTCGCCCGGCAACGGCCGTTTCCAACTTTGGCAGCCACACCCGCGCCCGTCGGGGCTGGGCCGCTTCCCAGGCGGCGCGGACCTGGCAATGCAGCGGACTGGCCCACACCCTCGCCCGCCACGCCTCATCCGGCAGCGAT
>CAYONK010000566.1:0-3426 GCA_964405285.1 uncultured Ardenticatenaceae bacterium | reverse complement strand
TTCAGCCGCCGAATGGCGCGTTCAGCCGGACGACCGTGAAGTTGAGGAAGGCGGGACGGCCGTCCAATGACAACCACTGCGTCCCGTCCAGGTCGGTGTGGAAGGCCAGGTCGCCCTGCCCCGCTTCGTGGCGGAACAGCCCCGGCTCAACCGCCACGTACCGCTCCGGGCGACCCTCTACCATCACCTGCAAATAGCCATCCCGCGTGGCGCTGACCTGGGCCGCTTCCAGCAGGCGAAACACCGTCGCCGGGCCGCTGAAATCGGCGCGGGCCAGGTGGTATTCGCCGGTGTAGTCGGCCAACCGGCTGGCGGCGTCGGGCGCGGGCGTTGGGCGGGGCGGGGCAGGCGCGGGATAGTATTGCTCCATAAAGCGTTCCCAAAGCTGCTGCGGCGCGTCTACGCCGCCAGCGCCGTTGTAGGCGACGTACAGCCCCACGTTTTCTTCCGGCAGCAGGTAGAGACCGGCGTTAAATTGAAAGGCGGAGCCGCGATGGAACAGGACGTCACGCCCGTTGACCTGCTGCATCATAAAGCCATAGCCCATTCCGTCCAGGCGGGGGTCGGGTGCGTAGTGGCGGCTGTGCATCAGGCGGACCGTTTCCGGTTGGAGGAGGGTGGTATTGGCGTAACGGCCGTCTTGTAAATGGGCGATCATAAAGCGGGCCATGTCGGCCGCCGAGGCGCTCATCGCCCCGGCCGGATAGGGCGGGGAAAAGAGGAAGCCGCCCGGCAGCGCGCTAAACTCGCCCGCGCCATAGCCAGTCGCCAGGTCGCTGCGCAACGTTGGCGGCACGGGCTGGCGCAGCGTGCTGTGGCCCATCTCCAGCGGGGCGAAAATATGGGTTTCGGCGTAATCGGCGAACGGTTCGCCGGAAACTCGCTCAACAATGTAGCCTGCCAGGGCCGTGCCGTAGTTGGAGTAAGCCTGCGCCCGCCCCGGCGGGAAAACCCGATCTGGTTGCAGTTCAACCAGGTATTGGCGCAAGGGCATCATCTTTTCCTCAGACAAGACAAACAGCGCTTCCCCCTGGTCGGCAAAACCGGCGGTGTGGGTCATCAGGTGGGCCAGGGTGATAGGTTCCGGGAAGGTGGCGGGAATGGTGAAATCCAGGTAACTGTTGACATCGGCGTGCAGATCGAGCCGCCCCTGTTCGGCAAGCTGCATCACGGCCGTCCAGGTGATCAATTTACCCACCGAGCCGGTGCGGAACATCGTCCGCTCGCCATCCACCGGCCGATTTTCCGACTGGTCGGCCAGACCGTACCCTTTGGCCAGCAGCAGTTGTCCGTCGGCGACGACGGCCACAGTCGCCCCCGGCACGCCCAGGTCTGTTAGTTGGTCGGCGAGGGTTTGGTCGAAAAATGGCTCCAGGCTGGCGGCCCAATCTGGGGAAACGGCCGTTTCCTGCGCCTGCGCTGGGGTAGCCAACAGCCCGGCCAGCAGCAAACAAATGAGAGACAAAGTGTAAAGCGTTGATTTCATCCTGGTTTCCTTCCTTTATCGTTGATAGTGACAATCATGCCAGATAAGACAGGTTTTGGGATTAGCCAGAAGAACGATTCTAACCTGGTCGGTCGCCCAGGTTTTGGGAACATCAGCGGCGGTGGCTGGCCGATTGGCGATAGGGTGCAAGAATAACGGCCGTTTGGGCGTAGCCGCATGGGGCAAAGGGCGTATTGTGAGACCACAGTTGAAATTAATCCGCCATTAAGCAAACCCCCGCTTTTCTAACTTTTTCGTTAGTAAATTGTTACAAGCGGCTATTTTTCCCCTAGCATGAGGCGCGGGAGTCATCCATGTTTTGTCGTCGGTTGTTCCTTGCTGGCAAAATCCGTTGATTCGTTTCAGTTGAAAAAGTGGAGGCATGATGAGCGATAAATTCCGGCTGGTTGTTCTATTTGGCTTGATCATTTCCCTTGTATTGGCCGTCGCGCCCGCGACGACGCAGGCCAACAGCGGCCCGCCCATTTTGCTCGTTGACGACGACAGCGATTTCCCCGATGCGCGCGGCTATTACACCGCCGCGTTAGACAATCTCGGCTATCTGTACGACATTTGGGACACCGGCAACGGCAGTAACGAGCCGACAACGGCCGACCTGGCCGCCTACGAGATGGTGATCTGGTTCACGGGCAACAAGTTCGACGGCACGGCCGGTCCCAGCGCCGACGGCGAAGCCGCCCTAGCCAACTGGCTGGACGCAGGCGGCTGTTTCTTCATCAGCGCCCAAGATTACCTCTGGGATCGCGGCCTGACCCCCTTCATGCAATCCTATTTGGGGGTCGCCGCTTACAGCGACGATGTTTTTCAGACCAGCGTCGTCGGCGCTGGTTCTTTGTTTACGGGGCTGGGGCCTTACGCGCTTAACTTCCCTTTTTCTAACTGGAGCGATTACATTGAGCCGGACGGCACGGCCGAAACCGCCTTTATCGGCACGTCTGGCAGCGCGGCCGTGAACAAAGACAGCGGCCTCTACCGCACAACCTTCTGGGGCTTCCCCTTCGAGGCGCTCTCATTGGCCGCCCGCGAGGAGACGCTGCAAATCATTGTAGACTGGTGCGGCGCGGGCGGGCCTGTGGGTACGCTCTCCGGCGTCGTGACCGACCTGGACAGCGGCCTGCCCCTGGCCGGGGCCACAATCAGCGCCGGGCCGCGCGTCGCCACGACGGACGCCGACGGCGGCTACAGCCTGAACCTGGCGATTGGCGACTACAGCGTTACCGCGTCGGCCGTCAACTACCAGCCGGAAACGGCCGTTAACGTCGCCATCATCACCGACACCGTAACGATTCAGAATTTTGCCCTGCAAGGCTCGGCCTTGAGCTTCAGCCCGGCCGCCATGAGCGAATCGCTGACCCTGGGCGAGACCATCACTCGCACCGTCACCCTGACCAACAGCGGGCCGCTGCCCCTTGAATGGCAGGCCGTCATCGCCAATTACGCCGGGCCAAATGGCGCGACGCGGGCTGTCTCGTTGGCTGTTGAGCCGTTGGCCGTGAAGCCGCTCGCCAAAAACGACATTCCCGCGCAAGTGGACGGCCGTTTCGGGCAAAGTTGGCCGACAGATCGGGCGAGCCTCATGGCCGCGCCGACCGCCCCCCTGACGGCCGACGTCAGCCTGATTCTGGACGACGGCACGGCCGAGACAACGGTCGGACTGAGCGACGGCGGCCAATTTATCTGGCTCAACCAGTTCACGCCCGATCCGGCCGACTTCCCCTTTGTCCTGGAAGAGGTTCATATCCTCTTTGAGCAATTTGGCGGGGCCAGCGTGGGCGATCCGCTGGACATCTACGTCTATCACAACACAACCGGCAATCCCGATCCCGGCGTGGGCGCGGTTTGGGTGGGCAGCATCAATGACGTAGCCGTGCAGGCCGCCGATGGCGCGACCTGGTCGGTTTATCAGGCGACAACGCCCA
>CAYONK010000565.1:0-3438 GCA_964405285.1 uncultured Ardenticatenaceae bacterium | reverse complement strand
GTTTGGTGGAGTTGGCCGGGGCTGAATTGGAGGCCGCCACTGCCCGCTTTCCCGCGCCACTGGAATTTTATACCCTGGCCGCCCACAACGAAACGCTGCGGGCGCGGCTGGGGCAGTTCTACGCCGGTTACCACGAGAAGCTGTGCCTGCTGCTGCAAGCGGGGGTGGCTGAGGGGGTTTGGCCGGAGACAACGGCCGTTCCGCCCACCGCTCACGTCCTCATCAGCGCCATTGAGGGAGTCATCTTACTCTGGAGCCTTTTCCCCGACCAGATTAACCTGCGCGAACAGCTGGAAACGGCCGTTGTCCTATTGCTGGCCGGTCTGGCGGCCGAAAAAGGATGAGACCCTGATGCAAACCTTACTCTTTTCCCCGGGGGCTTACAACCTGGCTGAGACAACTCGCTGTATTGAAGTTGCCAAAGCGTGTCGCCACGATTTCAACATCTTGTTTATGAGCTATGGCGGCGAATTTGAAAAGTTGATCCCCCAGGCTGGTTTTGCCCTGGAACGCCTCGAACCGCAGATCACGCCAGCTAAAGCGGATCACATCTACAAAGTAGACCAAGGCAAAAAGATTGGCTACATGTTTTCGGCCGATGAGGTGGAAACGCAGGTGCGCAGCGAATTGGCCCTGTTCGAGCGAGTCAAACCGGCCGCCGTCGTGACCGGATTCAACCTGAGCAACAACATCTCCTGCCGGGCGGCCGGGATCCCGTTGGTCTGGCTGACCCATTCCACCTGGATGCTGCACTCACTGGTCGAGGCCCGCCTGGGAACCTGGCCCGACATGCTCGACTTCCCTCCCCTTCACTGGCTGCCCGACGCGGCGCTGCTGTGGCTTACCAAAAAAGCGTTTGCCCTCACCGCCTTGATTCTGCGTCCCTACAGTCAGGTGGCTGCCACATACGGGCAGGCTCCTTTTAGCAACGTGGAGCAAATCTGGACGGGCGACTACAATCTGCTAGCTGAACCGGCCGAATTTTGCGAACTGGTCTTGCCCCCCAGCTACCACTATATCTCGCCCCTGATCGCCCGGCTGGACCTGCCCATCCCGGAGGAAATTTTGCAGTTGCCCCGCGATAAACCGCTGGTCTATTTTGCGATGGGCAGTTCCGGCCAGCCGCAGGTGATCGCCAAAATCATTGCCGGGTTCAAAGATCGTCCTTACCGGGTGATCGCCCCGGTTGCCCGGCTGCTGAAAGGTCTGACCGTGCCAATCCCGGAGAATGTGTTGGTGACGGATTGGCTTCCGGCGCACAAAGTCAACCCGATGGCCGATATTTCAGTTATTCACGGCGGCATTGGCACGGTGATGACTGCCTGCCTGGCTGGGAAGCCAGTGGTGGGCGTCTCGATGATGTTCGAGCAAGAGGCTAACATTGATTGCCTGGTGCGCCAGGGGTTCGCCCGGCGCATTCGCAAAAACCGGCTCACTTCGGAGAAGTTGTCTCTGGCGATTGAAACGCTGCTGGCGGACGGGGAAGCGCACCGTAAGGCGCAGGCTTTCCAAAAGGTGGTGGAGGCTTCGCTGGATCCGGCCAGCATCACGCGCTTTTTTGTCAACACCTTCGGGAACGGGCAGCCGACGCTGGCTGGCAGGTAAAACTATGGACGCAATCTTCTTTTTTGTGGCCCTTGCCTTCATTCTCACCCACGAGATGGACGCCATCAAGTGCCGTGAATGGCGCATCTTCCCGCTCACGTCTCGTCTGGACGATAGCAGGGGATATTGGGTTTTTACGGCCGTTCACGTCCCCCTCTATCTGCTGCTGTTCTGGGCGCTCTTTACCCCCGACGGTCTCAACCACGCTTTGATGAGGGGGCTGGCCCTCTTTTTCATCATCCATCTGGGGCTGCACCTATTGTTCCTGAGACATCCCCGGAATGAGTTCACATCTTCTCTCTCCTGGATTTTGATTGCGGGGGCGGCGCTGGCCGGGGCGCTTCATGTTGTGGTAGGTTGATCGTTGGGCGGGAGAGATTCAGGAGCCAACCAAAGAAAGACGTACTACAAAATCACCTGTTCTTTGGGGATTCAGAGGGTTGACACCAGATGGAGGGGCGATCCTTGTGGTCGCCCTCGACTGGGCGGGTACAAGACTCGCTCTTACATTCAGTGATGTCCCACGAAATTCTAAAGACCCAATTCCTTCTTGTGTCCTGTCCCTCATTCTTTTATACTGGCAGCAGGTATCATCCGGCTTTTTTCCAGGGATAACTTAACGAGAAACTGCCCGCAGCTTGCATCCTCTCAGCGGTACTCCCCAAGTTTCCTCTGTCAAGTAACCGAATCGGAGGTCATGATGCGAAGATTAATCATTGCTGTTCTTTCCGCTGTTTTGTTCGGCGCTGCGACTTTCAGCCTGATGCTGACCGCTCGTGGGCAGGAATCGGAAAGTCTCAATCCCCCAAAGCGAGAGAGCCAGGGAGAAAACCTGCGCCAAATTGAAGGGGACGTGCCAACAGAAGATCCCCAGTCTCCCCTGATCAGTTTCATAGACTCGCCCTCTCCTACTTGCTATCAGCCTAACCCCGGTCGTGATGAATGCTATCTCAACTGGTATTTCATGTCTGTCAGCGCAGCGCCCGCCACCTACATGCTCACCATGACCGTTACCCTGAATGATTTTGGCCCGGTGGCTCATACTCAAGGGTTTTTCCAGTCCTCTATGTATATACCCTACAATATGTTGGGAGATGGCTTTAAGGTAGCCTGCGGGCCTCTTGGGGCGGGCGGCAACCCAACCCTGGGCAACGCCTACCAATACACGATCCGCGCAAGAGACAGCAATGGGCAGCTTGCCAGTAATTTTGGCACAGTTCGCTGCCCACCCTTTACCCCATAGCCGCCAGAATGGAAACCGTTACCATGCCACGCAAACGAATAAAGTATTTAGTGGGCTTTTTAGCGCTGTTGATAGCTCTGGGGAGCGCTGTCATTTATCTGGCCTGGGGGTTGCCCGCAGCGTCAATGGCGGACGCCAACGGGGAAAATGCAGGGTTGCCACAGCGGGAAGTTGACGCCCCGGCGATTTCATTTATAGACAGTCCCAGCCCCACATGCTACCTTCCTACGCCTGGAACGGGCGCCTGTTACATTCGGTGGGAGTATCTATTTGTATCAACTGCGCCCGGTTCAGGCATCATCAGCATGACGGTCTCGATTGATAACACCCTACGAGCCTATCACGGCGGCTTTTTCCAGACAGAGATGTTCATTCCGGGGGCGATGACTGCCCCAGGATACCAGGTAACGTGCGGCCGACCGGGGAGCGGAGGGTTGTCTGATTGGGGTAACGTCTATACTTACCAAATCCGCGCCCGCGACACGGCTGGTTTAGCGGCAACAAACTTTGGCAGCGTTCGCTGTCCGGCCGATACCGTCACGATTCATCTGCCGTTTGTAATGCGACCGTAAACCTCTGCCGTGCCGAAC
>CAYONK010000564.1:0-3438 GCA_964405285.1 uncultured Ardenticatenaceae bacterium | reverse complement strand
TGTCATTTAAGCCATTGTCTACTATCATCCAACCATTTCCGGTAGACGAAAAATTTCATGGATTCGCGGCGTCGTACAATCATTATTCTGGCTGGCATCATCTTTCTCACCCTGCCCTGTTATATGTTAGGGATCGTTGGGCTAATGCTTGCCCCGGAGGAAGGGGCCAGCGCCGCCCCCCCCACTTTGCCGGTCATCATCTCGCCCACCCCCAGCGCCGCGCCAGAGGGCAGCGCCACCCCAGCCGCCAGTTTCACCCCACCGGCCACCAGCACGCCGGGCGCACCCACCGCCACACTACCCGCCACACCAGAACAATTCCTGACGCCGACTTTTCCAGCCAGCAGCACGCCTACCCACACGCCAACGGCGACGAGTACTTTCGCGCCGACGGCTACCGGCACAACCACGCCAACCCTGTCGCCGACGCCGACCGACACGGCGACGCCAACGGTCACCTTCACGCCCACCCACACGCTAACGCCATCGCCGACCGCCAGCGCAACGGCCGTTCCGCCCACCGAGACGCCCACCTCCACCCCCGCTCCGCCGACCGAGACGCCCACGCCGGATACGCCAAGCGCCACGCCAACATCGGAGACGCCCGCCCCCTAAACAATGGGCGCAGATAGGATAGAAAGCATGGAAACCTTCAAAATCTTAAAAACCCTGAGCGAAACAGAAGCTCCCTCCGGCAGAGAGGATAAAATCGCCCCGATCATCGCCGAATTATGGGAGCCGCTAACGGACAGTTTCAGCACCGACCGGCTGGGCAACGCCATCGCCCTCAAGCAGGGAAATGGGCCAGAACCCCGCCCCCGCCTGCTCTTGGCCGCCCACATGGACGAAATCGGCCTGATGGTCAGCCAGATTGTGGAACACAATGGTCAGGGCTTTCTGCGCCTGACCAACGTCGGCGGGGTGGACCGGCGGCAGGTGTACGCCCAATTGGTGACAGTGCATGGCAAGAAGGATTTGCCCGGCGTGATCGGCTGCCTGCCCGGCCACCTGCTGCCCGAAGAGCGGCGCGACAAGCCGTTTGATTATGAAGATTTGCTGGTGGATGTGGGGCTGCCGCTGGCCGAGGTGGAGGCCAATGTCTCCATTGGCGATTTTATCTCCTTCCGCCAACCGCTGCGGAAGCTGTTGAATAAGCGGGTGAGCGGCAAGGCGCTCGACAACCGGGCTTCGGTGGCGGCGGTGACGGTTTGTTTGGAGTATTTGAACGGCCGTTCCCACCATTGGGATGTCCTGGCCGTCGCCACCGTGCAGGAAGAGACGCGCCTGCTAGGGGCCTACACCAGCGGCCACAGCCAGCGCCCAGACGCCGCCATCGCCATAGATGTCACCTTCGGCAAAGGGCCGGCCACCAACGACGAGGGCAGCTTTGAATTGGGCAGCGGGCCGGTGCTTGACCTGGGGCCAAACGTCCACCCCGGTATGTTAAAAGCGCTCCAGGACACAGCCGAAGCGCTGGAAATGAGCGTCAGCACCAGCACCCACACCCGCGGCAGCGGCACAGACGCCTTCGGCCTGCAAATCGCCCGCGATGGTATCCCCACCGGCCTGGTCAGCATCCCCTTGCGCTACATGCACACCATGGTCGAATCGGTAGACATGAAGGATGTGGAGCGCGCCGGCCGTCTGCTCGGCGAGTTTATCGTCCGCCTGGACGGTGAATTCAAGCAAAAATTGAGCGATGGGTTGATGGAGCCGGAAAAAGAAGCGAGCTAGAGCTAGAGCTAGAGGAAGAGATCACTCTCGCTCTTGCTCTTGCTCTAGCTTCCTCAGGAGTGCGTATGAACGAACTATTGAAAAATCTCACCGAGGCGGTGGGGGTTTCCAGTCAGGAAAAGGAAGTGCGCCTGCTCATCCGCGACCTGATCGCCGATTATGTGGATGAGTGGCGGGTGGACGCCCTGGGCAACCTGATCGCCCTCAAAAAGGGAACCGGCGCGTCGCCGCTGCGCGTGTTGGTAGACGCCCACATGGACGAAGTGGGGCTGATGGTGACGGATATTGACAGCAACGGCACGCTGAAATTCAGCACCGTCGGCGGCTTCGACGCCCGCGCCTTGCTCGGTAAAGTGGTCCAGGTCGGGCCGAAGAAGCACCTCGGCGTGATTGGGGCGCGACCGGTCCATTTGCTGACGGCCAGCCAGCGCAACAGCGTGATGAAGATTGATGAGATGCGCATTGACATCGGCGCGAAGAACAAGGACGCGGTGAATGGCAAGGTGAAGGTGGGCGACATGGCCGCCTTTGTGACGGAGTATGAGGAATGGGGGGAAACGGCCGTTGCCAAAGCCTTCGACAACCGGGCCGGTTGCGCCGCGCTGATCGAACTGCTCCGCGCCCGCCCCTACCCCTTCGACCTCTACGCCTCCTTCTCCGTGCAGGAGGAAGTGGGGCTGCGCGGCGCCACCGTCGCGGGCTACAGCGTCAACCCCGACGCCGCCCTCATCCTGGAATGCACCCCTGCCTACGACCTGCCCAACGAAAACGACGTCAGCCCCAATGTGGCTCTGGGCAGGGGACCATCCATCTACGTCATGGACAGCGTAACCATCCAAGACCCACGCCTGGTGGGGCACATCACCCGCACAGCGGCCAACAAGGGCATTCCCTTCCAGATTCGGCAGCCCGGCGGCGGCGGCACGAACACAGCCGCCATCCAACGCTCCGGCCCCGGCGTCCCGGCGGCCACCATCGCCGTGCCCGGCCGCTACGCCCACAGCCCGGCCATGATGATCAACCTGAACGATTACGCCAACGTCGTCAGACTGGCGGAAATGAGTCTGCGCACGCTGACGCCTGAGGTGATAAAGAGGAATTGAGACTGGAGATTAGAGATTAGAGATTAGAGATTGCCCAATCTCTAATCTCCAATCTCCTTCTTTGAGGAAACAGATGAACGAACTAATCAAAAAACTGGTAGAAGCCTATGGGCCGTCTGGCTTTGAGGATGGAATGCGCGACTTGATCCGGCCGGAAGTGGCTCCGTATGCCGACGAGGTGCGCGTGGACGCGCTGGGCAACCTGATCGCCGTCAAAAAAGGGGACGGCAGCGGCCTAAAAGTGATGGTCGCCGCCCACATGGACGAGATTGGGGTGATGGTGACGCATGTGACCAAAGAGGGCTTCCTGCGCTTCACCAACATCGGCGGCGTCGCCCCCCACAATCTGATGGGCAGCCGGGTGCAGTTCGCCAATGGGGTGAAAGGCATCGTCTACAGCGACCGGCTGGACGACCGGAGCAAAATTCACCCGCTGAACAAGCATTATATTGACGTGGGGGCGAGCAGCCCGGAGGATTGTCCGGTGGGTGTGGGGGATGCGGCGGGGTTTGAACGGCCGTTTTTCGCCCAGGGCACCCGCCTCACTTCCAAAGCGATGGACGACCGGATCGGCTGCGTCGTCGCCATCGAAGCGCTCAAG
>CAYONK010000563.1:1435-3439 GCA_964405285.1 uncultured Ardenticatenaceae bacterium | reverse complement strand
TAAGCAATCTGCCCTTGTCGCGCTGCTATCAACCCACGAGCGCCTGAACGAAATTAACTTCACTGATTTGACAGATGGGCAAATTGACTTCGCCTTCGATCTTCTAGAACACGAAATCCAGCATCACGGACAGCTTATCCGCTTTGTCTATGGGAATAGGCTCACTTTCCCAACCAGTTGGCGGGAGCGATACACTGTGTAAGTGTCTGCCCGCTTTCCCGCGCCGCTGGAGTTTGACACCCTGGCCGCCCACAATGAGGCGCTGCGGGCGCAGTTTTACGCTGGCTACCATGAAAAGCTATACCTGCTGCTGCGGGTGATGGAAATGTTTGCCGGGTAGCCTACCCCGTCATCGCCCCCATCAAGCGCCATTCGGCCGGGCTACAAACGGCCGTTCCAGACAACGTGTTGGTATTCGACTGGCTGCCCGCCCATCTGGTCAATCCGCTGGCTGACGTGGCCGTCATTCACGGCGGGCAGGGCACGGTGCAGACGGCGTGCGCTTCCGGCACGCCCTTCTTGGGTATCGGCTTGCAGCCGGAGCAAGACCTCAACGTGCTGCAAGCGGTTCATTTTGGCAGCGCCCTGCACCTGAACCGGTATGCAGTGCAGTGAAGGAGGGGCGGGTGTTAACGGCCGTTCACCGCCTGCTCACCAACCCCACCTTCTGTCACAAAGCGGCCGACCTGCACCGCGAACTGGACCAATGGCCTGGCGCGGCCAATGTGGCCGCCTTTTTACGGCAGACATTTTCGGCCACTGGCGCAAAGTAATGGCACGCACCTCTTTTTTTGCGGCGCTTGCCTTCATGATGCCCCAGCAGATGGCCGCCAGCCAGCGCCGAGAATGGCGTATCTTCCCGCTCACATGCCGGCTGGATAAAAAGGATGAGGAACTGCTGGCTGATCGCCGCGTCGCCGTGAGATGAGAGGCGGCAGGGCCTTACCCCTTTGCCTCCCCGCCAACCGCATGGCAAAAAGCCGCGCTATCCGACAACGATAGCGCGGCTTTTTGCGTTTGCCGCTACCGCTGCCGCCCGGCCTGATCATCGCCCTGGCACGCGGTAAATGGCGGCCACGAAGTGCCAAACCAATCCCCCAAAAAAGCGACAATCCGGCCCCGCAAAAGGGGTCTTTTTGCCGCACTTTTGGCCCCCATGATGAGGTCCATTTGGGGACGCCCGGTTTTTGCTCAAAATTTTCGTTATGTCTACAAAATGACCGATAGGGTTAAAAAAATACCCGATCGGGTACTAAAAAGTGTCCGATCGGCTACTTTTTAGTAGCCGATCGGTCACTGTCAGCGCTTGCTTTCTTCTCTACACTCGTTCCCTATGAAAACGAGCAAGCAAATTCCGACACAGATTTTCCTCATTCTGGCCCTCCTTTTGGGCCTCGCCGCCTGCGCCGCGGAGACGCCGCCAGCGGCCCTCTGCGAGCCAGACAGCCGGGGCTTCATCCCGCTGCCGACGCGGCCGCTGGGCCTCGACCCCGACCTGAGGCAGCCAGCGCCGGACGGCCCCATGAGCGGCGACGACTGCCTGCCGGCCACGGCCGTGCCTGGCGACACCCATCTATTGCGCATCGAGGCGGCCAGCCCGCGCAACGAAAGCCTCTTGATGGGCGACCAACAGTTGGCGGCGGCGGCGGTCGGAGACGACATGCTGGCGCTGGCCTGGCTGGAAGAGGGGGATCTCATCGTCTCCCTGGCGCGGGGCGGCAGCTTCCTGCAGGCGCGGCGGGTAGACCGGGCGACGAGCGCTTCGCTGGTCTTCTCGACGGTCAACCGGCTGCACCTGGCCTACGAGCGAGACGGCCTCATCCTCTACCAGGCGACCGACCAGGGGGCGCACCCGGCCGAGCCGGCCTTCTGGCTGCAAGCGGCGAGTGGGCAGAATCCACAAATCGCCCTCGACGGCCGTAACCGGGCGCACATCGTCTACGAAGCAGACGGCGACATCTGGCACGCCGAACATCTCTACGACCTCTACTGGCACACCGTCCG
>CAYONK010000563.1:0-1335 GCA_964405285.1 uncultured Ardenticatenaceae bacterium | reverse complement strand
GGTCCACAGCCCCTTCAACGCCGTCCGTATCTTCGCCGAAGACGCCGTCTTCGATGGCGGCCTCTACCAGACGGTCAATGTCTTGCCGGGAACGGCCGTTACCTTCAGCGCCTCCGGGCTGGCCTTTTCCAGCGATGGGGCGGACCTGACGAATCCGGTCAACCCGGCGGATATGAGAATGCAGATTGGGCTGGACCCGACGGGCGGGACGAACCCGGACGGCGGCACGGTCCTCGGGTCAGCGGAGGTAGACAGAACTGCCGGGAGCCATTCTTGGTGGCAGAGAACTGATTGTCGAAGATCAGGTTTTGAGCCGACAATCTAAAATATAAGCCCGAACGCCAATGCTTTCTTGTGCTAATGCTTGTGTTTGGGCGTCGAGGAGAGACTTCAATTCAATGTCATTTATGCGAGAGCTACTTTGCCAACGACTTGCATCAGACTCTTGTTTCCATAAATCGCAAAAGAAACGGCCAACAAGGTAAATCCCGTGACGTAACCCATGTGTGGTCAAATAACGTTCTGCTAACTGATTTGGTAGAGCTTCCTTGAGCTTTGCATTCCAGCACCCTTTCACCTCAATTATTACAGTCAGGGGATTGCCAAAACGTCCCTCAGTTAAATGCTGCCTGGTTTCGATGATGATGTCAGTCAGGTTGCCCCGGCTTATTTGTGTCTCGCGTCCAATGAAGACGTTCTTTTTTTCGAGTCTACGTTTCAGGTAGCGTGCCACATAATCTGACAAACGTTCTTCATCTTTCGGTGTGTATTTCACATCGTCGGCTTGCCTTTTTCCATGGGGATACTCATTCCACAAATCTATCGCTGTTGGTAACGAGCCTTGATACCCATGCTGTAATTCTTGATCAAGTTCATCCAAAACTTCTCCTATGACATCAAGTAGCTGCTTTTCGTCTTGCACCCATCGCGTTTGCTGATCGTGGAACAGTTTTCGTAACCCTTCTGGTGATAGAGCCTGCCAGGTTTGCTGCCGCATAATCAGCTCTGCTCGATGTAGATAGTGGCTGTCGAGTCCAAGAGTGTCTTGAATCCGGTTTAGTTGTTGGACACTTTGTGACGTGCCTCTTTCAATAAGCTGGCTCAGCATAGTTTCCCTAAAGCTTGCCAGATCATGCTCAATAGTGACCTTGTAAAATCCCCCTCTGGTCGAATCTTTTTCCGGATCTTTTTCCGGCGGATACTGCTCACGTAGCCAAAGGTAAAAATCTGCTAAATTTGCTTCTGTTAGCCTTTGTCCGATAGAGCCATAAAAACGCTCTTCTTTGGCGATGATGCGAATTACTCGATCACCTAACTCTGAATCTTGTTGAAACG
>CAYONK010000562.1:836-3444 GCA_964405285.1 uncultured Ardenticatenaceae bacterium | reverse complement strand
CGACGCAGGCACACAGCCTGGCGTGGGGGGAACCGGTCCAAGAGCTGCACCGATCAGATCACAATCACTTGCGGCAATGGCTATGGAGGGAGGAGGGGATGAGGCGAGGTGGGCGCGTCGGCCCACCTTCACCACCGTCGTCGGCTTTTATGCCGTCGGATCCAACTCTTCGTAGCGCGTGGGGCATTTGAGGAATAAGCCGCCCGGATTGGCGGTGAAGACACCGTTGTAATCGGCCGTGCCTTCGACCATCGCCTGAGCGTGGTCTTGCAACAGGTCTGGCTGCGGCTCGTTAAACACCACCACACGCAGCCGTTGGCCCGGATTCGCCGGGTTGTCCACAATGTCAAACTCCAGGCGGGAGTTCATGGCATCCACCTGGATGAATTGGATCGTGTCGCCCAATACGTAACCAGAGACACGCAAATCACGCTCTATCAGGCGATCCTGATCCGCGTAGAACTCGTCCACTGTCTTATAGAGCTGGGTGCTGCCCGACATCGCATTTACCACCAGGTAAGCGATGGCTGCTATCAGCAAAGCGCCGGCCACAGCAAATTTCCAGCGATTGTTTTTTGGTTGGTCCAGCGCAATCGCGCCTTTTTCGTTAGTCCAGGAGGTATTTGCCATCTATTTCTTAACTCCTTTTAGGGTGCCGGTCTGGCCGCGCCAGATTACGCATAACCCATGAAGCCATTACTCTTCTTCATCCCACTCATCTACTTCATACTCTTCGGCCAGGATTTCCAGGGCTGTTGCCTCGAACTCCTGCGGAACCATCACGTGGCCCGTGCCCAATTTGCCTACGTAAATACCAGTGGCTTGCCCCGCGCCTTCCTGCCAGGCGCGCGCCGGAATCCCTTCGGCCCGTAAACGCCCCACAATAATGGTGGCCTGGAGAATGCCAAACGTCTTGGCGACAGTCACCCACTGAATCTCTTCCGTAGCGTGCGGTAAAGCGTTTGAGTCTGATTCATCCATGATAGGCCAAATTATATCGTGAACTGTTGCGCGAACATACTTGCTTTAAGCAATTCTTAGCGTAAATGCGCTGAGGGCCTCAGACAACCCGGCCGCTAACCAAAAGAAGGGCTAAATGCGCCACTGTGCCAGGCTAGTATAGGGTGTTTCCGGCCAAAAGTCCACCGCATAACGGCGGCTTGTGCCGCGACAAACGTCAGTTTTTTGTCGTGACAATTGTCGCCGTGTTAGAATGTGGTTTGTCATAAATAGAGATTAGCGATTCGAGATTGGAGATTGGGAGTGCGTTCAATCTTCAATCTCTAATCTCCAAAAGAACAAACTCATGGATTACCTGGAAACGATTTTAGATGAATTAGACCGCAGCCGGGAGCAGCTTCTGGTGGCGATTGAGGAGTTGGATGACGTGGCGCTGCTCACGCCGGAGGTGGTTGGCTCTTATACCATCGCCGACTGTCTGGCGTTGCAAACGGCCTGGGAGGCGGAGTTGGTGACGGCCTTTATGCGCCTGGATCGCGGCCAAAAGCCGGACAAGCTGCTGCAAGCGTTGGCCCAGCCGGAAGTGGTCGAGAGCCGCTGGGTGGCGGAGAACCGGGCGCGCAGCCTGGATGCTATCTTTGATGATTTTCAGAAGGTGCGGATGCAGTTGGAGGAGTGGTTGGAGAGTTTTTCGGAAAAGGATTTGACCAGCCCGAAGCGGTATGCCTGGTTAAACGGCCGTTCCCTCGCCCAACTCATCGCCCAACTGACCTACGAACGGGAGGCAGGCTACATTCCGGCCGTCGCATCCTTCGCCCAGGCGTGGCTGGCAGAGATGGACACAGTGATTGACCCGCCAGATGCGTTGTTTATTTCGTTGACAGAGCGGGGGAGTGAACAATCAACTTTTAACAGCGAACAGTGAACGGTTAACAGTTGATTGTTCGCTGTTGACTGTTCACTGTTGCTTGTTAATTGTTAAATCGGGAGTGATTCATGACGATACCCACGATTGATGAAGCTATTTTCCGGGCGGCGCAGGAAACGGCCGTTTTCACCCCCCATTCCTTTGGCGTCCTTAAAATTAGCGGCGGCAGCCGCCTGGACCTGATCAACCGCATGTCCACCCAGGCCGTCAACCGGCTGCAATCGGGCGAAGGGGCGGCCACCATCCTCACCAGCGACATCGGCCGGATTATTGACCGGCTGATCCTCTACGCCACCAGCGATACCGTCTACGCCCTGACGGGTCAGAACAATGCCGACTCCATTGCCCGCTATCTGATGCGCTTTGTTTTCTTTAATGACGATTTTCAGTTAGAGGACGTGAGCGGGAAAACGGCCGTTTTCGGCGTCTATGGGCCTCAGGCGGGGGAACTGCTGGCCGGGGCCGGTTTCCCGGAGACCGATTTGCCGCGCCACCATTGGCGGCAGGCGCAAATCGGCGACCTGACAGCCTACCTGCACCGCGCCGACCCTGTCGCCGGGGATGGCTACTTCGTCCTGGCGGACGCCGCCGACGGCGAAGCGCTCCAGATCATTCTGCAAAACGCCGGGCTGACCCCGGCCGACGCCGACGCCTACGACTATCTCCGCATCGCCGCCGGGCTACCCCGCCTGGGCCGGGAACTTACCCTGGATTACATCC
>CAYONK010000562.1:0-826 GCA_964405285.1 uncultured Ardenticatenaceae bacterium | reverse complement strand
CTTTTAATAAGGGCTGCTACATCGGGCAAGAGATCATCGCCCGGATGGAGAGCCGGGGCAAACTGGCAAAACGGCTGGTCCGCCTGGCGCTGGCTGCCCCGGTTGAGCCGGGGGCGGAGATCAGCGCCGGGGGGAAGAGCGTCGGGGTACTCACTTCCGCCGCCGCCGGGCCGGATGGGGTGATTGGGCTGGGGTATGTGAAAACGGCCGTTCTCGACGAGCAACTCCCCCTCGCCATTGGCGACATTGCCGGTGTTCCTCTTCAGGAGAAGTAGAGATTAGGGATTGGAGATTCAGTAGATCGAAAAATCATCCATCGATCCGCAGATTTCGCAGATTAGCGCAGATTTTTCTGCTTCAATCCTTCGTTGCACTCAGGACAGGTTCTGCGAAATCTGCGTCAATCTGCGGATCAGTTTTTTAATCTACTGAGATTGGAGACTGGCCTGCTCTCTACCAACCGCTATGCCGTCGGGTTAACAAACGGGGCATGGTTCACATTGAGCGAAATAACCTTTACAACTTTATCTGTAAACACGTCATGCTGAGAGCCTGTGCTGAGCGCAACCGAAACAGCCTCCGAAGCATCCCTTTCCTCTGGAAAATCCGAGGCCGTAGGGATGCTTCGTTTCGTTCAGCAGGACAATTCAGCGCTAAGATGTGCTAGTGCAGTTGCCCGCAAATCTTCATCATTTTATGAAGGCTGCGGTGCGGGCAACTGCCACAGTGTTTCGCCGGTCATAAACCTTATGCGAACTTATGGAGCGAAACACTAGTACCTCAACTTTCTAATTTTGAGGGGTAATACTCTTTGAAAACGCGACGA
>CAYONK010000561.1:0-3451 GCA_964405285.1 uncultured Ardenticatenaceae bacterium | reverse complement strand
CCGACACCGCAGTCACATCGCAGCAACCGTCGTGGCCTCATCGCAGCCGACACCGCAGCCACATCGCAGCCTCCATACGAATCATCGCAGCGAGCCTCCTGGCAACATCGTCGCCCATTGCAGCTTGCGCCACACCGCTACAGTTAAAAAGAGCCTGAGCATTCAGGCTCTTTTTATTTTTACCGGACATTGGCGACAGTTAAATTTTAGCCGAACTCTCCTTGATGAAAGCGGCAAAATCTGTGTTCATCTGTGTCCTATTTTTTAGGAAGCGCTTGTCCCATCAAAGCGCCTTTGTCACGCGCAGCCAGTTGGATTGGTTAACGGCCGTTATCGCCTCCGCCGACCCCAACACCACCACCTGACCCTGGTCGGCCACCCCGGCCAACGTCTCGCCAAAGGCGCGGAAGTCGGCGGCGGTGGTGGACAGCACCTCGTCGCGTATCTTCTGCCGCGCTTCGTCGGTGCGGCCAACCAGATAGCGTTGCAGCGAGGTGAAGCCCTTGGCGTCTGGCAGTTGGTAGGCGTCCAGCCCGCCAATCGCCCCGATGATGGATTTCGTCAGTTCCGCGTCGCTCAAATCCAG
Source organism: uncultured Ardenticatenaceae bacterium (assembly GCA_964405285.1). Lineage (GTDB taxonomy): Bacteria > Chloroflexota > Anaerolineae > Promineifilales > Promineifilaceae > Leptovillus. Next base: position 2,865 of record CAYONK010000561.1, on the reverse strand, counting down.
GTTACGCAGGAAATCGGCCGTGCGGTCATAATTCTCCAACGTCGCCATCAGATTCGGGTCGCGGTAGGAGAGGTAGTTATAGACGCCGGAATCGCTGTCGAAGGTGGAGAAGCCGCCATACGCCCCGCCCTGCACTCTGATTTTGTCCCAGAGCCAGGTGGTGCGCAGATATTTGTTGATCACCAGAGCGGAGCCGTGCAGGGTGTAGCCCAGTTCGTAGAGATTGGCCCCTTTGCCGACGTAGTTGACCTGCGCCGGGATGGTCAGCCCTTCGTGCAGGCGGCGCAGGGGCGGCGACCAGTCGTGGCGTTGGCCCGCTTTGGCCGGGATGCTGGCGAGGAAGTCGGCGAGTTGGGGTTGGAAACGGCCGTTGTTCTCCCCATCCAGCGTCACATTCACCAGCATATGCTCCCGGTTCACCAGCAGTTGGCGCACCGCTTCCAGCTTCGCCATGACGCCCGGCCAATCGTTCTCGATGTCCTCGGCCAGTTGGCGGAGGAAAAAGAGGTGGTCCAGGCCGCCCATCTGCTCATCGGACCAGGCTGCTTCGTCGAATTGGGCGCTTAAACGGCCGTTGACCACCAGATGCCCGCCGCCGACCAGACTGGCCTCCTTCCGCGCCTTCGCCTCCAAGACAATCTGGCGGAAGCGGGCCGGATTATCCAGCTTCACCGTCAGCAAGATGTCGCGCATGATGTCGAGCATCTCGCCCGCCTGATCGGTCGTCGCCTTGCCGCGCAGGAAGAGCCAGGCGGCGCTGCCCGGCCCATCGGCCCGCGCCGAACTCATCCGCGATGGCCCGATGCCGCCCGTCTTGCGCCCGATGCGCTGCGACAGCTTCACGTAATCCTCTTTCTCCGTGCCCATCTTCACCAGGGAACGGCTGAACATGGAGACGTAGGGCAGCAAATCGGCCGGGACCGCCTTCAGATTCAGCCCCACGTCAAAGTAGACGATGCCGTTGGTGAACAAGTCGTGGTAGATGACCGGGCAGCCGTGCGCCTCGCCCACGGCAATCGGGATGGTTTTGCTCTCTTTGTCCAGGTCGGCCAGGGTGAGGACGGGGATGGCGGCCAGCGCTTCCGGGGTGTCGGGCGCTTCTTGCCGCGCTTTCAGTTCGCGGGTGTTGGCGATGATGGCTTGCAGTTCCGCTTCGCTCAACCCTTCGCGGACGGCGGCCAGGCGGGCTTTTTCCGCCTCGTCTTGGCGCTGGCGCAGCGTCACGTCTGGCTCCAGCAGGAGGGTGACGCGGTGCGGGTTTTCCAGCAAATAGGCGCGGATGAGACCCTGGAGGTAGTCGGGGGATTGGGCGAGTTGGGTTTTGACGGTAGTTAACGGCCGTTCATACTGCAACGGCATAAAGGGATCGCGCCCATAGCCCCAGGTCGCCATCGCCCGCATCATCAAGGCCAGCCCGCGCGGGAAAGAGCCGGTATTGTTCTCCCGCAGGCTAAACTCAATGCTGTTAACGGCCGCTTCCACCATCTCCGGCTCAAAGCCCTCGGCGGCGATTTGCTCCAACGTGGCAAAAACCAACGCCTCCAATTTCTCCGCATCCTCTTTCGCCATGCCCTTCAAGCCCACGGAAAAAGTCATCTGGCGCAAATAGGTGGAAAGGCCGCTGCCCGTCAAATCTTCGCCCAGGCCCGAATCAATCAACGCCTTGCGCAGCGGCGAAGCCTGCGTCCCCACCAGCGCATAGGAAAGGATGCTCAAGGCCCAGGTCAATTCCGGGTCGGCCGCTTCCGGCAGCATCCAGCTTATATCCACCATCGCCTTCTTGCTCAGGTCCGTCCCCTCGTCCACGCTGTAAGGGAAGCTGGCGCGGCGCGGCGCGACAAAAGGAGGCTGCAATGGCGAATCGGCATCCACCTCAATCCGGTCAAACGCGCCCAGATAAGCGTCCAACAGGCGCAGCCGTTCGCCCACCTCATCGTCGCCATAGAAGTAAATCAGGGCGTTGGAGGGATGATAGTAGGTCTCGTGGAATTGCTTGAACTGCGCATAAGTCAGATCGGGGATCACCTGCGGGTCGCCGCCAGAATCATGTTGGTAAGGCGTATCGGGGAACAACACCTGCTTGCCATAGCGGAACAGCATATTGTCCGGCGAGGCGTAAGCCCCCTTCATCTCGTTGAAAACGACGCCCTTGTAGACCAATGGGGCGTCCAAGCTTTCCAATTCATAATGCCAGCCTTCCTGCTGCAAATGGTGTTCGGTGATCAGGGGATGGAAGATAGCGTCCAGGTAGACGTCAATCAGGTTGTAGAAATCCTGGGTGTTGACGCTGGCGACGGGGTAGGTGGTGCGGTCCGCCCCGGTGAAGGCGTTGACGAAGGAGGCCAGCGAGCCTTTGAGCAGTTCGACAAATGGCTCCTTCACCCGGTACTTGCGCGACCCGCCCAAGACGGAATGCTCCATGATGTGGGGCAGGCCGGTGGAATCGGCCGGGGGCGTGCGGAAGGTGACGCCGAACACTTTGTTTTCGTCGTCGTTAGAAATAGAGAGCAGTTCGGCGCCGGTTTTCTGGTGGCGGTAAAGCTGCGCCTGGCTCTTTAATTCGGGGATGTATTCTTCTCGTAATAGCTCGAAACCGTGGGAATTCATTTAATTATTACCTCGTGCGATCTTTTGCTTGATTTGTCATTCCCGCGAAGGCGGGAATCCATTTATGCTCGGATGGATGCCCGCCTACGCGGGCATGACAGGTGGATGGGGATGGGGTTAACGGCCGTTCAAAAAATTCTGCAATATCCGCTTCCCATGCTCCGTCAGGATGCTCTCCGGGTGGAACTGCACGCCATAGACAGGGTACTCAGTGTGCTGCAAGCCCATCACCTCCCCCTCGCTGGTGAAGGCGGTCAC
>CAYONK010000560.1:0-3460 GCA_964405285.1 uncultured Ardenticatenaceae bacterium | reverse complement strand
CACCCCTCTCCCAAAGGGAGAGGGGTGGGGGAGAGGGAAAAATTTAGCGATTACGTGCCTTCTTCCCAGGAATTCAGGTATTTCTCCTGTTCCGGGGTCAGGATGTCAATTTCAATGCCCATCGAGCGCAGTTTGATGGCGGCTATCGCCTGGTCCACCTCTTCCGGCACGGTGTAGACCTTGTTGGCCAGATTGCCGCGATTGTCCAGCAGGTATTTGGCGGCCATCGCCTGCCCGGCGAAGCTCATGTCCATCACGGCGGCCGGGTGGCCTTCGGCGGCGGCCAGGTTGATCAGGCGGCCTTCGCCAAGCAGGTTGAGTTTACGGCCGTCTTTGAGGGTGAATTGTTCGACAAACGGCCGTACCCGCTTCGGATCGTCAATGGAGAGGGCGCGCAGGGCGGGTTTGTTGATCTCCACGTCGAAGTGGCCGGAGTTCGCCAGCAGCGCCCCATCTTTCATCACCGCCATGTGATGCTCGTCAATCACGTTGATGTCGCCGGTGGCCGTGACGAAGATGTCCCCTTCTTTGGCGGCCTGGAGCATGGGCAGGACGCGGAAGCCGTCCATAACCGCTTCCAACGCCTTGAGCGGGTCAATCTCGGTGACGATGACGTTGGCCCCCAGCCCTTTGGCCCGCATGGCGATGCCCCGGCTGCACCAGCCATAGCCGCCCACGACGACGGTGCGGCCGGCGATGAGGAAGTTGGTCGCCCGGACGATGCCGTCCATGGTGGATTGGCCCGTGCCGTAGCGGTTGTCGAAGAGATGCTTGGTCAGGGCGTCGTTGACGGCCATCATCGGGAATTCCAGCTTGCCCTCGTTGGCCATGGCTCGCAGGCGGACGATGCCGGTGGTGGTCTCTTCCGTGCCGCCGATGATGTTGGGCAGCAGTTCGCGGCGCGATTTGTGCAGGGTGCTGACCAGATCGGCCCCGTCGTCCATGATGATGTGGGGTTTGTGGTCCAGCACGGCGTTGAGATGCTTATGGTAGGTCTCGTTGTCTTCCCCTTTGATGGCGAAGACGGGGATTTCGTAGTAGCTCACCAGGGCGGCGGCGACGTCGTCCTGGGTGCTGAGGGGGTTGCTGGCAGACAGCACCACGTCGGCACCGCCGCTTTGCAGGGCGATCATCAGGTTGGCTGTCTCGGTGGTGACGTGCATGGTGGCCCCGACGCGGATTCCGGCAAACGGCCGTTCCGTCCCAAACTCCTCCCGAATCCCGCGCAGCACGGCCATCTCCTGCTCTGCCCATTCCATCCGATGCCGCCCACCAGGGGCGAGGTCTACGTTTTTGATGTCAAATTCCATGATTAAGTTGGTCTCCTGAGAAAATTTTGCGAGTTGCGAGTTGCGAGTTGCCGGTTGCCAGTGGCAGGTGGCAGGTTACAAGTTACATAAAGTTGGTGTAACCGGCAACCGGCAACCGGCAACCGGCAACCGGCAACCAGCAACCAGCAACCGGCAACCATTCATAACAATTGATCTAGCGCCCCATCGTCGTCGAAGTGGCGACGGTAGCGGGCGACAAATTCGGCCGGGGTGAAGTAATGGTTTTGCGTGCCGAATTGTTCCAGGACGTAGGTGGCGGCTAAGGCCCCCATGCGGCCGGCCACCGGCCAGGGCAGCCCAAGCTGCATCCCGCGCATCAGCCCGGCGCGGAAGGCGTCGCCCGCGCCGGTTGGCTCCTGCGCGATGTCTGGGCGCACGGCCGGGATTTCATACGCCTGCCCCCCGGCCCACAGCAGCGACCCCTCCCGTCCTTTGGTGACGAGCAGGCCGCCCACCTTCGCCAGGATGTCGGCTTCGCCCAGGCCTGTTTTGTGGCGGATCAGGTCATATTCGTAGGCGTTGATGGTGAGCATGGCGCAGCCGTCCAGCCCATCGGCCAACTCTTCGCCGCTGAGGCGCAGCGTTTGCTGGCTGGGGTCATAGATGTAGGCGATGCCTCGCGCCCGGCATTCGGCGGCGTAGGCGCGCATCGCCGTCGGGTCGTTGGGCGAGATGATGGTTAATTCGGCGTCGGCGGCGTGTTCGGCAAAGGTGAGGCGGTTGGCGTAGGCCATCGCCCCGGCGTAGAAGGTGGCGATCTGGTTTTGCTGCTGGTCGGTGTTGACGAAGAAAGAGGCGGTGAAAACGTCCGGTATCTGGATGATGGCGGAGGTGTCTACGCCCTGCCCTTCCAGCCATTGCCGGTATTCGCCAAAATCTTCACCGGCCGTTGCCATGACGCGCGGCCGGTCGCCGAGCAGGGCCAGGGTGTAGGCGATGTTGGTGGCTGTGCCGCCGCGATGCTTTTTCATGCTGTCTACCAGAAAGCTGAGGCTGATGGTTTCTAGCTTGTCGGCCAGGAAGGAGTCGGCGAAGTTGCCGGGGAAGGACATGATGTAATCGTAGGCGATGGAGCCGGTGATGACAGTTTTCATAGGAAAATGATGAATGATGAATGATGAATGATGAATGATGAATGGTGAATGGTGAATGATGAATTGTGAATGGTGAATTGTGAAGTTTGTTGGTTGGGTTGGGCGTTGGGTTTGAAGGTGGGGGTGAGCTTCAGGCGGTCGCGGAGCATGGTGAAGATGATTTTCAGGCCGTCGCCGATGGTGATTTTTTTGCCTTCGGCGTAGGTGCGCGGGTCGTAGTTGATCGGCACTTCGACGATGTTGTGGCCGGCGAGCAAGATTTTGTTGGTTAGCTCGAATTCCAGGTTGAAGCCGGTGAGGGTGAGATGGAGCGATTGGGCGACGTCGCCGCGCACCATTTTCGTCCCGGTGCCGACGTCGGTGAGGCGGCTGCCGAAGAGCAGGTTGGTGAGGAAGGTCCAGACGCGGACGCCGAGGTAGGCGTGGGCGTATTCGTACTTCACGTCGCCGCCGAGGATGCGGGAACCGTAAACGGCCGTTGCCCCCGTCTCATCCACTTTCCGGCAAAATTTGGCGTGTTCGGCCGGGTCGTACTCCTTATCGGCGTCCTGGATGATCAGGTAGTCGCCGCTCATGTTGTTGATGCCGGTGCGGATGGACATGCCTTTGCCCATGTTCTGCTCGTGGTAGATGACCCGGACTTCCGGGTCGTTGATGGCTTGCAAAATCTCGTGGGTTCCATCGGTGGAGGCGTTGTCCACCACGATGATTTCGCGGGTCCAGCCTGGTCCCAGGTCTACGGCCTGGCTGCGGGCGATCACGTCTTCGATGGTGGCCCGCTCGTTATAGCAGCAAATGATGACAGATAATTTCATGATCTCTCGTTTAAGCGGCACACGCAGTTGGTCGGGTGCAAGGGCGCAGGAAGGGAGGCTGTCCCATCGCGCCAGTGTACCCTTGTGTCCGCGTGTGCCTGAGTTGGAAAAGCCAGCGTAAAATTATAGCACACGGCCGTTTTTCACAAAAATCTCTGGAAACCTGGCAGCAATTCTCAATTTAACAAGCGAGATGTCATGCTGAGGTCCTCCGAAGCAT
>CAYONK010000559.1:0-3464 GCA_964405285.1 uncultured Ardenticatenaceae bacterium | reverse complement strand
GGTCAACTACAACTGCACCGGTGACTGCACCTGGACGCGCGAGGTGAAAAGCACCCTGCCCATCAGCGCCACCTACACCGCCTCCTTCTCCGGCCCGGCCGGGATGACGGCGACCGTCACCCCCAGCAGCTTCACCATCCCTGCTGGCGGTACGCAGGTGATCACCATCACCGCCGATGTTTCGGCGCTGACCATTGGTGAATTTGCCTTTGGCAGCATCACCCTCTCCACTGGCGCCATCTGGCCGGATCCCGTTCTTTCTGGTGCGGGGACAATGGCTGAACTACTCAATGAGCAGTTCACCGACACCACCTTCCCGCCGGCCGATTGGGCTGTGTACAAATTAGCCGGCGCTGGCACAGCGACCTGGATTCGCGACACAGCGCAGTCTTTGAGCGCCCCGGCTTCCGCTCGACGCATCTTTGGCGGCAGCGCCGACGGCAACCAGGATGATTGGCTGGTAACGCCAGCCCTGACGCTGGACACTGGCGCGAGCACCTTGACCTATTATGACAGAGGTCAGTGGATGGCCGATTACGGCTACAGCGGCGTCTGGATTTCCGCTGATAGTTGCAACCCGGCCGACAATGACTTTGTCGAACTGTTAGAAACGCCGGACATTCCCACTGTCTGGCGAGCCACGCCGGTGACTGTTGACCTGAGCGCTTACGCCGGTCAAGAAGTTTGCCTGGCCTTCCGCTACGGTGGCGACTTTGCCCACACCTGGTGGATTGATGATGTGGTCGTAACCAGCTTCGACGCCAGCGTTGTGCAGGTGGCCGACACCAACATCCCCGTCGTGGTTGTGCCTGCTCTGGCCGTCCCGGTCATTGACGTGGACCCGGATTCGTTGAGCGCTTCGCAGCCGCCTGACCAGACGACAAGCCAGACGCTGGCCATTAGCAACAATGGCGGCGTGGACCTGGATTGGGAGTTCAGCAGCAACGTGGTCACGGTTACTGTTCCCATCTGGGACCAACCGGCCAACGGAACTAGTGGCATTGTCTCTGATTTCTTCATCGGTAGTAATGCTGGCGCTTACAGCGCGAGTGACTTCGTGGTGGACGAGACGACGGACATTGCCTACATCTTTGCCGCTGGCTTCGACAATACCAATACGTTGAGCGCGCAGCCCGCGATCAACTGGGCTATCTATGCTGACAGCAGTGGTGTTCCGGCCGGTCATCCCGAAGACGGCACCAGTATGGGCAGCGCGTTGTGGGCTTATACCGCACCGGTAAACGGCCCTGGCGTTGACATCACTGGCAATGATATTGCCCTCGACCTACTTGCGGCGGGTGAGTCGCTCTCCCTGACGCCTGGAACCTACTGGCTGACAGTCTATCCCTCCTATAATGTGACTGGGGCTGGCGGTGCGCGCTGGAACTGGTACCAGGCCGCGCAGGTGGGCGCGCAGACACATCTAGTATCGCCGATCGTTTTTGGCATTGCTAACTGGTCGTCTTTAGGCTCCATAGGGGTCACGTTCTTCGATACGGCTTTCCGCATCGAGGCTCCTGTCGTAATCACTTGCGAGCATCCAGATGATGTGGCATGGCTTGCGGCCGCTCCGACGATGGCTACAACTGCCCCGGCCGGAACGACCAATGTTACCGTCACCTTTGACTCAACCGGTTTGGCAGTTGGCGAATACTCTGCTCTTCTCTGCGTTGAGAGCAACGATCCGGCTATGCCGTTGGTGGAAGTTCCGGTAACGTTGGAAGTGATTGACCTGCCCGTTATCGAAGTGGATGTTGAGGAAATCAACGCCACGCAAGCGCCCGACGAGCAGACGACGCACACCGTTGTTATCTCTAATACGGGCGAGTCTGACCTGAATTGGTACTTTGAAGAGTCTGAAGGCGTAATGGCTGGGCCTGTTCCGGCGGCCGCTCGCAACTTGCCTGTAGGCGCTGACCGCGCCGCTTCTGTGGCGATGAGCGCGTTGGCTCCCACCAGCATTCTGCCTACCGGCAACGCGGTCGCTTCTTCCTGGTCTGAAGGCTTTGACGACATTACCCTGCTGCCTGGTCAAGGTTGGGCGATTATCAACAATAGCTCGCCTACTGGCAGCGCTTCCTGGTTCCAGGGTAACTCCGCAGTCTTCCCGGCCCATTCTGGCGGCCCGACCTCTTACATTGGCGTGAACTTCAACAGCACGGCCGGCGCTGGCACTATTAGCAACTGGCTGCTGACCCCAGAATTCACGTTCAATAATGGCGATTCATTCAGCTTCTGGACGCGCGTCCCGACCGGTGGCGGCGCTTTCCCCGACCGCTTAGAAGTGCGTTGGAGCGGGAATGGCGGCAGCACTGACGTTGGGGCGACAGCCACCAGCGTAGGCGACTTTGATACCCTGCTGTTGAGCATCAATCCGGATTTGACCTCTACTGGCTATCCCGAAGTGTGGACCCAATTCACGGTTGACATCACCGGTTTGAGTGGCCCGACCAGCGGCCGTCTCGCTTTCCGCTACTTTGTCACCAATGGCGGTCCTTCGGGCAGCAATTCCAATTACATTGGCATTGACACCTTTGAATATGTGCAAGCTCTGGCCTGCGATAATCCGTCCGACGTCTCCTGGATCTCGGTTGACCCAGCCAGCGGTATGACCGCTCCTGGTGACTCCAGCAGCGTGGAAGTGACGCTTGACTCCACTGGCGTATTGCCAGGCGAGTACACGGCTTACCTCTGCCTGAATAGCAACGATCCGACGAATCCGCTTATCGAGATGCCGGTGAACATGACGGTGGAAGCCACCTCTTACCTGCGGGTGGCGCACCTGGCTCCGTTTGCGATGGATCCGGGAACGGCCGTTACCGTCACTCTCAATGGCGCCCCGGCCCTGACCGACTTCGCTTACGGTGACTCCACCACCTACATCGAACTGCCGTCTGGCGAGTACGACGTAGCGGTGTGGCCTGCTGGCAGCGCCAGCCCGGCCATCACGGCGACGGTTGAGCTGGAGCATGGCATGTACTACAGCGCAATCGCTTACGGCGATGGCGTGAACCAGGACCTCGGCCTGATGCTGTTGGAGGATGACAACACGGCTCCGGCCGCTGGTAAGTTCCACCTGCGTCTCGGCCACCTGGCGCCGTTCGCGGCGGGTTTGGCTACGGCTGACATTCGCCTGGAAGATGGTACGCTCGTGGTAGGGGATGTGGACTTCACCGATGTGACCGGCTACATCGAACTGGATGCGGGCGAGTACGACCTGAAGATCACCACCCCTGGCGGTGATACCACGCTGATCAACCCGCGGGCCGTCACCTTTAGCGAGGGCGATATTGTGACTGCTTTCGCTACCGGTGAGGGTACTAACCAGGACTTGGGCGTCTTCGCCTGGCCGGTGGATGTGGAAGGCTTCTTCCTGCCGCTTGGCCCGACGCAGCACCTGCTCTTCCTGCCTATCATCATGAAGTAATCTGTTCCATACCTGGTCGGGGATGAGAGTTCCCGAC
>CAYONK010000558.1:0-3490 GCA_964405285.1 uncultured Ardenticatenaceae bacterium | reverse complement strand
AGGCCGAAGCGGGGCTGGACGGCGAAGACGGCCTGGTCGAAGCCCCCATCACCACCGCCGACTCCCTCATGCCCTCGGCCATCGGCCTCTCCTTTGCCGTCAGCGACAGCGCCGACGCCCTGACCATCACCGCCGAATGGGGCTACTACCGCCCCGACAAAAGCGAGAAAGAGACAACGCCCACCGGCCGCCCCAAAAGCGTCTGGAAGCGGCGGCCGGTCAAAGCCAGCCACACCTTCTCCCTGCAAGAAGGGGAGCTTGGCCCCTGGCTGCCCGAACCGGAGGAGCAGGCCGGCGTGGAGGTGCGCGGCCGCTGCCGCCGCCGCGACGGAGCCTGGAGCCTGACCCTCTTCCTGATCAACAACCAGGAAGAACCGGCAGACCGCAAAGATTTAGCCTGGATTTTCCAGCCCCGCCTGAGCGTGAGTGCCCCCGACCTGGCCCCCATTTTCGTGCAGCGCCCCACCCATGAAGACGTCAGCCGCCTGCAAGCGGAAGACGCGGCGATGCGCCTGCTCTACCGCAACGTGGTGGAGTTCGCCGTCGGCCATGGGGTGGCCGTCCACGCCGCCGTCGCCCCGGAAACGCCCCACCGGGCCACCAGGCTGGAAACGCGGGTCATCCCCACCTACGAGGTGGAGCGGATGGACCCGCCCCGCCCCGAAGATGTGCCGGAGATGATGACGGCCGTTTTCGACATGAAAAGCCTGGGCGAAACAGAAATGGGAGCGTTCGCCCCCCAGCTAACGCCACTGCTAAACGCCTACCGCGCCTGGATTGCCGCCCAGGCCGCCCGCCTGGACAACCCCACGCCCGACTTGCGCCCCTTCCTCGACCGGGCGCGGGACAATCTGGCCGAATGCCGCGTCGCTCTGGCCCGCATGACGGCCGGCGTCGCCCTGCTAGACAGCGACCCGCAAGCGGCGCAGGCGTTCCGCTTTGCCAATGAGGCCATGCGCCAGCAGCGCATCCATTCCATTTACGCCCGCGCCGTGCGCCAGGGCAAAGCCCTGGCGATGGCCGACATTGATCAACCGGCGGCGCGTAGTTGGCGGCCGTTTCAGTTGGCCTTTATCCTGCTCAACATCGCCCCTTTCATAGACCCGACCCACCCCGAACGGGACGAACTGGTAGATTTACTCTGGTTCCCCACCGGCGGCGGCAAAACCGAAGCCTACCTGGGGCTGGCCGCCTTCGCCATGGGCGTCCGGCGGCTGCAACGGGAGCGGTATCATCTCGGCTACGAAGGGGTGGCGGTCCTGATGCGCTACACCCTGCGCCTGCTCACCTTGCAACAGTTCCAGCGGGCGACCACCCTCATCGCCGCCTGCGAACTGATCCGGCGCGACGACCCGGCCGTGTGGGGCGACGAGCCGTTCCGCATCGGCCTCTGGGTGGGGCAGAGCAGCACCCCCAATTACACCGCGGACGCGGCGGCCATCGTCAAAAGCCAGTTGGCGGGCGGCGATTACAGCGGCGCTTATTCCGGCAGCGTCGGCGGCAGCGGCACGCCCCACCAACTGACCACCTGCCCCTGGTGCGGCCGGCCAATCTCCTTCAACGAAATTGATGTAGAGAGCTTCGCCGCCGGGCGCGGGCGGACGGTGCAGTATTGCAGCGACGACCAGGGCGAATGTCCCTTCAGCCGCCGCCAATCGCCGGGCGAAGGCATCCCGATTGTGGTCGTGGACGAGGAAATTTACCGCCGCCTGCCGACCCTGATCATCGCCACCGTGGACAAATTCGCCCAGATGCCCTGGAAAGGGGAGACGCAGATGTTGTTCGGCCGGGTGACGGGCTGGTGCGAACGGCACGGCTACCTCTCGCCCGATATGCCGGAGCAGTGCCAGATGCACCGGGGGCGGGGCAAGCTGCCCGCGACGAAGCGGCGCGCCGTCCCCAACCTGCGCCCGCCCGACCTGATCATCCAGGATGAGCTGCACCTGATTAACGGGCCGTTGGGGACGATTGTCGGGTTGTATGAAACGGCCATTGACGCCCTTTGTCGCTGGGAAACGGCCGACGGCCAACCGGTCGCCCCCAAAGTCATTGCCTCCACCGCCACTGTTCGCCGGGCCAAAGAGCAGGTCAACGCTGTCTTCGCCCGCGACGTAGCCATCTTCCCGCCGCCAGCCCTGGACGCCGACGACAACTTTTTCGCCAGACGAACCCCCTCCAGCGACGACGCGCCCGGCCGTCTATACGTGGGCATCTGCGCCCCTGGCACGACGCGGGCCGGGACGCTCATCGCCATCTACACCGCCTACATGGCCGCGGCGCAAATTATGTACGCTGAATACGCCTCGGCCGCCGACCCCTGGCTGACGACGGTCGGCTATTTCAACGCCCTGCGCGAGTTGGGCAGTATGCGGCGGGCCGTGGAAGATTCGGTGCGCAGCCGCCTGGAACGGCGCGGCGACGCCGGGAAACGGTACGTCAACTTTGAGAATATCGAGGAGCTAACCTCGCGCAAAAGCGCGGAGGATATTCCCAAGATTTTGGACCGGCTGGAGAATCGGTTTGAGCGGGATGAGAACGGCCGTTATCCCGCCGGTAAATTCCCCCTGGATGTGGTGTTAGCCACCAACATGATCTCCGTCGGTGTAGACGTAGACCGGTTGGGGCTGATGATCGTCGCCGGGCAGCCCAAAGCGACGGCCGAATATATCCAGGCCACCAGTCGCGTCGGGCGCAAATTCCCCGGCGTCGTCGGCGCAGTCTACTCCTGGTCTCGGCCGCGCGACCTCAGCCATTACGAACAGTTTGAGCATTACCACGCCACCTTCTACCGCCAGGTGGAGGCGCTCTCCGTCACCCCCTTCGCCGCCAGAGCGCTGGATCGCGGCCTGTCCGGCGTCCTGGTCGCCCTGGTGCGCCTGCTGGAGACCGCCTTCAACCAGAATCACGGCGCGGGCGAATTCGTCAAAACTCACCCGGTGGCGCTGCGGGCGCAGGCGCTGCTGGCGGCGCGGGCGCAGCGCGTCACCGCCGACGCCGACGCCATCGCCTACGTCGCCCAGGCCATCGCCGCCCGCCTGGACAAATGGAGCAAAGAGACGGCGCAGGAATCAGGCAAACTGGGCTACCGCGCCAAAAAGGACAGCGAGACCATCAGCCTGCTCAAAGACCCGATTGAAGAGAGCGACGCCATTTTCACCGTCCTCAACTCCATGCGCGACGTCGAAGCGACGGCCGGCCTGATTTTGCGCGATAAAGCGGCGCGAACCGAGGAGGAAACGCAATTATGAGCGCCCCCAAAGATTTCCCCCACCGCGTGGGCGAACTGCGCCCCAATCAATTTCTCTTTAACTACGGCGTCGGCGCATTGGTGGATTTGCCCAAATTCGCCGTGCTGGTCAAAGGGCTGGAAGAGTGGCCCATCTCGCCGCTCTATACCCGCGCCCTGCCAGAAGACCGCCTGATCGCCGCCATCCAGGCGCGTCACCCGGCGCTCAGCGGCATCATCCATCTCTACAGGGCCCCCCAACCC
>CAYONK010000557.1:0-3495 GCA_964405285.1 uncultured Ardenticatenaceae bacterium | reverse complement strand
GTGGCATTCGTTGCAGGCGTTGGGCGCGTTTTCTAACCCGTACTCGACGGAGTTTTGCGGATCGGGCAGGGAACTCATCCAATGGCTGCGGGTGAATCGGCGCGCGCCGGAGACGATGCTGTCTATCTGATTGGGCATGTGGCAGTCGTAGCAAAAGGAGCCGGATTCGCCGACTTCGTGGTGGGTATGCTCGGCGATCTGCTCGGCCAGTTCGCCGTGACAGTCCAGGCAGTAGCGGTTGCTGACTTCTGACGGCTCTAAAATGCCGGGGATGCGGGGTTGGCCGTTGTTGTGCGGGTCGTGGCAGTCGTAGCAGCGCGGTTCGCTGTAGGCGTAACATTCTGATTCGATGAAGGAGCGGAAAATCATGGCGATGCCGCGCGGCGCGCCATCGTCCCACACTTCGACGGTGGGGGCCAGGCGGCCCGGTTCCAGGGGAAGCTGTTGGAAGTAGGGGGAGAGGTCGTTGATCCGCCCTTCTTCGCTGTAGCCGGGTTCGTATTCGCGGTAAATTTCGGTGGTGGCTCTGGTGATGTCCGGGCCGTGACAGCGGGCGCAAACGCTGAGGGATTCCCCTTTGTCTAGCTTGCGGGGGTTGACGATGTAGGCGACCGGCTGCCCACGAAGCTGGCTGTTGGTAAAGGCGACCAACCGGTTGACATAATTACCGGAGAAGTAGTTGGCGTGTTGGCTGCCAGGGCCGTGACACGATTCGCAGGCGATGCCGTCATTGGTCCAGGTGGTGACGGCGGCGGTGTGGTTGGAGTCGCGGTAGAGGATATCGAGATTGGTGGTATGGCAGCGGGCGCAAAACAGGTTCCAGGCGGAGTTGAGGGTGGTCATCTGCACCCAGAGGTCTTCGAGGGTGGGCAGGCTGTTTTCTTGTAAATTCCAATAGGGGAAGAATTCTTGCCGTTCGATGGACCATTGCAGGGGGAGGCGGCGCAGTACGCCGCCCGCTTCCTCGGTGAGATAGGTTTGCCGATATTGGTAGCCGATGACGTAGGCGATTTTGAAGGGGATGTAGTCGTCGGAGCCGGGGCGGCGCAGGGCCATGTAGTAGTCGCCGCCATCGGTGTAGGCGAGCATGGCGGGCAGTTGGTCGTCGTAGGGGAGGAGTTGGGCTTCGGGGGGGAGGGACCAACGGCCGTTCACAAAATCCCCTACCACCGTTTCCGGCCGGGGCTGGTGGGTCATGTTGGCGTGGGGCGATTGCTGCCAGCGGTCGTGCATGATGGTGTGGCACTCCGCGCACACCTCTTTGCCCACGTATTCGGCGTCATAGAGGGAGGCGTAAGATTCGTAAGTGGTGAGGCTGAAAACGGCCGTTATCAACACCACCAACGCCCCAACCGAGACATACTGCCACACGGGGATTCTTCGCCAAAACGGGGGATCTTCTTCTGTCTGTTTCCGCTTCTTCTTCGTCATGCGCTCTATTCATCGCTCGCCGGGTCAGGGGCGCAACTATACCACCGTTTGCCAAACACGCGCACCCCCCGTGACACCTCTGGGAAATCAGGGTTGAATTTCGACGATGACGCCTTCTTCGGCCCAATTGTAGAGCAGCTCGGCGTTTTGCGAACTGAGCAGCACGCAGCCGTAGGTGACGGGCCGACCCAGGTCGCCGGTCCAGAGCAGTTGCGAGCCGCTGCGCGTGGGGAAGCCGTGGAAGCCATTCATGAAGTTGGAGGTGGGCACGGGGCGGTAAATGCCCAGGAAATGGGGCATCCACAAATCCCAGTTGCCCGCATAGGCGTTCAGTTCGTGGCTCTGAATCTGGAAGACGCCCGGCGCGGTGGGGCTGTCGGCGATGCCGGTGCTGGCGGGCCATTCCCATTTCAACGCGCCATCTTCGTAGACCCCGGCGCGTTGTTGGGCGATGCTGACGATGATCCGCTTGTTCTCCACCACCGGCAGCGGGATGAGGTCGTCGGGCGAGGGGATGGTGATGCTCTGCCCGATGGAAAGGGGGCCGAGGGTGGGGTTGGCCTGCTGAATCCAGGGGTAGGGGATGCCGTAGGCGCGGCCGATGGCCGCCAGGGTGTCGCCCGATTGCACGATATGCTGGCGCGGCCGGTGGTAGACGCGCAGGCTGATGGCCGGGGTTTGGGCGCTGATGGCCTGGGCAACGGCCGTTCCCCCCACCTCCACCGTCACATACCGCCCCTCGCCCAAATCGGCCGACTGGGTTTGCAGGTAGGCCGCCGCCTGGGCCGGGTCTATGGACCAATCGAACTGCCCGGCGGCCACCGCCTCCGGGTCCACAACTAGCCAGTCGGCCCAGGTTTCCGGCGTCAGGGTCCAGGTGATCGTTTCGTCGCGGATGGGGTCATAGGCGTGGATGGCGAGAACGGCCGTTAAGCGGTTGTTGGCCTGTTCGGCGATGGCGCTCAGGTCGGTCAGGGTCGGTTGCACGGGATTGATGGGCAGGTCTAAACGGCCGTTCCGCAGCAGCCCCTCGCCCCCCTTTTCCAACAAATCGAGCGCGGCGGGCAGGTCTAGCTGGCGGCCAGGCTGGCCAGGCAGGGCGCTGAAACGGCCGTCCCTAAATTCCAGCCGCGCCTCCTGCGCCGGGCGGTCCACATTGGCGGCCAGGGCGCGTAACGTCTGCTCGGCGGCGGCGCGATCAAACCCCCAGACCGGTTCGACGGGGAAACGGCCGTCGTTCTCCCAAAAAATGCGCCAGCTTGCCCCGCTGCGCCCCTGTTCGTGGGCGATGGCGACGGTGGCCGGGGCGTCCAGCCGGAAGCCGAGCGCCGGGCGGGGCAGCGCCCGCGTCTCGTCACCGACGGCCAGGGTGAGGGTTTGGGCGTCCCAGGTGGCTTGCAGGGTGGCAACGGCCGTTTCCTGCGGCAGCCCGCCCACGTCCAACCCGGAGACGTTCACGCCGGGGAAAATCGTCTCGCTGCGATAAATGGCGTACCCAGCGCCGAGAGCGATCATCAGGCTGGCAGCGAGGAAGCCAAAGGCGAGCAGAAAGAGCAGCCAGACGAGCAGCCGGGGGATGCGGGACGTGGGGCGCAGCGCATCGGATCGGGCTGGCTGCCAGGGTTCGGTGGGATATTCGGAAAACGGCCGTTCGTGTTGGGGGAGGTGGTGGGGAAACGGCCGTCTACTTGAAGCCGGTTGGGGCAGGTGATCTTGTTTATCGTTTACCGCCATGGTTGCCCGAATTGTACACAGCGCAGCCGCGACCGTCTATCAACTGCTTTTCACAACAATGCGCTGGCCGAATCGGAATGTGGCGTAACAAGCCCTGACAAGAGCAGGGGGTGGCCGGTTGATCAACCGGCCACCCCCTGGTTGTAAGCGTTCAGCCCGGCAAGACCGGTCAGGTCTGAAAGCGTGGCTAATCGTTCAGACTGATTGGCAAGAAGACCAGGTTGGTCCGGGTGACGAGTGTGACCTCTTCGTGGACGGCCATATCCCACCCAGACGTGACGCGGATAACGGCCGTGTCGGCCGCGCCCGCGCCCACCAACACATGAACCG
>CAYONK010000556.1:0-3508 GCA_964405285.1 uncultured Ardenticatenaceae bacterium | reverse complement strand
CGTCACGATTCATCTGCCGTTTGTAATGCGACCGTAAACCTCTGCCGTGCCGAACACAAATCTCAGATTTTCACCGCGGAGAGCGCGGAAATTTTCTCTGGTAAAGCCTCCACGCTCTCCGCGATCAGATACGTATTGTCAGTCAATCAGGCGCAGGGCTTTTAAGGATAACGGCCGTTTCTCCTACATCTCCTCACCACTCCCATCGCCCGCTGGGTCGCCTGTCTGCTCCAAAAACGCCTGCTCCGCCAGATAAGCAAACAACTGGGACAGGTCGGTGAAATGGCGCCATTCGCCACTGCGCACCTCCTGAAGCGAAGCGCGCCAGGCTGCCTGTCGCTCCGCCGGGTTGTGCAACCGCAAAAGGTAAGAGCGCCGCTCCGGCGCCTGTTGTCTGGCCGTCATCGCCGCACATCCTTTGCCAGCGTGGGGTATTGGTTGGTTAGTTTGTTGGTTGGCTGGTTAGCTAACCAACAAACCAACAAACAAACTCCCTGGCTATTTCCCTTACGAGCCGGTATTGACGATGAACGAGTTCATGATGGCGTCTAGCGCAGACAAATCGGCGTCGCTGACCACCTGGACCAGCACCAGGGTCAGGTAACTCCGGTCGGCTGGTTCCGTGCCCAAGACCACCAACATGGTATCTCCACCGCCGCACTCCACCCATAGGTCGTAGACCCCACTGTACACGGCGTCTTCGTAGGCGTAACGGCCGTCGTAGGCGCAGCTATCGCTGTAATCGAAGAAATCAATCAGCTCATCCACCGTCAAATCAAACTGGTCCGTCGCCCCGAAGAAAACGCCCGGCGTCGTCCAACTGTCGTTGAAGTTGGCGATGCTCGGCGCGGCGGTGATGGAAAGGCCGATGACCTCGCCCTCCAACGTCCAGGGGCTGCCATCCACGTCGCGCCAGGCGGTGGGTACTTCCATCGTCAGCAGGCCGCTGTCGTCTTGGACTGTCTGGTAAGACTCATAGGTCGCGCCGCCGGCGCTGCCGCTGTTGTCCGGCGCTTCATTGCCCAACTCTTGGGCAAAGGAGAAGGTCTGCTCTAGCGCACGTCCGTTTAGCTGCCCTTCCAACACCTCTTGCGAACTAAACCGGAGGACTTCCAGGGCCATCGTGTCCTCGGCGCGACGCGAGCGCAGGATGTCGCAGTAGTCGGCCATGGTGCCGTCGGTGGCCAACACCAACCCTTCGATGCGGGTGATGATGTCGCCGCCGCGCACGCCCGCCGTATCGGCCGGGGAGCCAGATTTGACCGAGGAGACCCAGATGCCGGAGAGACCCTGGCCGTCGGTAACGGCCGTTCCATTCACCCCAATCGAAAGATAATCCCGCTCCTGGCGCAGCTCTTCCAGCACCCGCAGCGCCTCTGTCTGGGCGATGGCGAAATACTGGTTGACCGATGATGACCCGGCGTAATTCACCCCGACCAACTTGCCATCGGTCGTCACCAGCGGACCGCCAGAGTTGCCCGGATTGATCACCGCGTCGTGACCGATCACGTTGTCCACCGAAGCCCAATTCGTCTCGCCATTGGCCCGCGCTTTGGAGATGATGCCGCGCGTCAGCGTATACTCCGGGTCGCCGAGCGGGAAGCCGGCCGCGTACACATCCAGCCCTACGTCCACCGCCCCATCGTACCACTCCAGGTAAGGATAACCATCGCCGTCAATATCAATCAGGGCCAGGTCGGCGCATTCGGAGACGCCCAGAATGCGCGCATTACGCGGCTGGCTCTCGCCGCCGACCCATACCTTGATCAGCGCCGCGCCGGTGACGACGTGGTTGTTGGTCACCGCCAGGCCAGACGGGTCAATGATAAAGCCAGAGCCGCGACCGGCCGCGTTGTAGAGCGTGCCCACCTGCGGGTCTACAAACGTCCCCTGCGCCTCAATCTGGATGGTGGCCGATTTCACGCCATCCAGGGTGCTGATGGGGCCAGAACTGGGCGTTTCCGTTGGGCCGGCCGGTTCATCGGTTGGTTCCGCCGCTGGTTCTGTTTGCGCCAGCCCGGCGCTGACGCGGAAGGTGAGGGTGCGGTCCAGCGTATCGTTCAGGTAGATGTCCACCTTGTAATCACCGGCCGGCCAGAGCTGGTTATTGGTCAGGTCAAACGTCAATTTGCCGCTGCCCTGGGTTAGCTCCACGTCGTCCAGCGGGGTGTTGGGGTCGGCGCCGGTGACGTTAACGGCCGTCCAATCTGCCCTTACCTTCGTGCCATCCGGCGCGTTCGCCAGGTCCACTTGCAGATAAAACGGGTTGTCCGGGGTGAACGTAGTCGTCGTTTGCGCCCCCTCCCGGTCCTTTGTCAGGCGGGCGTCGGCGATGTTGGCCGTGCTGAAGCTGACGCCGCCGCTCCCGCAGCCAACCAGCAAGAGGAGCAGCAGCAAGGCGAGTACAAGTTGTTTGAGGCGAGTGTTCATATGATCTTCTCCTGGAGAATTGTGAATTGTGAATTGTGAATTATGAACTGTGAAGTGGAAGTGGGTGATTCATTCACTGGGGGACAGGATACAGGGTAAACGCCAACGAAACGCCAAAAGAAAGTCAAAACGGTATAATGGGCGGAAATTGACGATTGACGATTGACGATTGACGATTGACGATTGACGATTTTCACTGGCAACCAGCAACCGGCAACCGGCCACCAACAACCATGCACCTCTCTTTGCGATTGTTCGGGCAATTTCAAGTACGGATAGACGACGCGCCGGTTGTCGGGTGGCGCTATGATAAGGTGCGGGCGCTGCTGGTGTACCTGGTGTTGGAAAACGGCCGTTCCCACCCCCGTGACCAACTCGCCGCCCTGCTCTGGCCGGACAGCCCTGATGCCGCTGCCCGCAAAAGCCTGCGCCAGGCGTTGACCCACCTGCGCGCCATCCTCGGCGACGAAACGGCCGTTCCCCCCTTCCTCCTCGTCAGCCGCGACGCCATCCAGTTCAACCCGGCCAGCCCCCACAGCGTAGACGCCAACGAATTTGCCCGCCTGCTGGCCGCCTGCGAACGCCACCCACACGCCGCCCCGGACCGCTGCGCCGAATGCGCGGCGCGGCTGGCCGAAGCGGTCGCTCTCTACCAGGGAGATTTGCTGCCCGGTTTCGCCTTACCCAACAGCCTCCCCTTCGACGAATGGCTGCTGACGACGCGAGAGCGGCTGCGCCTGCAAGCCATTGATGCCCTGGGGCGGCTCAGCGCGGCCTACGCCCACAGCGGCAACGACGAAGCCGCCTTGCAAACGGCGCGCCGTCAACTCGCCCTAGACCCCTGGCACGAGGCGGCGTATCGCCTGCTCATGCGGCTGTTGGCGCAGCGCGGCCAGCGCACCGCCGCCCTGGCCGAGTATGAACGCTGCCGCCGGGTGCTGGCCGAGGAGTTGGGGGTGGAGCCATCGCGGGAAACGGCCGTTCTCTACGAACAAATCCGCTGCCAAACCGAGACACCCTCGCCCCCTGAACCCGCCCCGACCGCCCCCGCCCCCCTCACGCCGCTCCTGGGGCGGGA
>CAYONK010000555.1:0-3509 GCA_964405285.1 uncultured Ardenticatenaceae bacterium | reverse complement strand
CCTCAATTCACTCGTGTGGTGGCCTCTCCCCACGCGTTTGTTAAACACGGCCCTATTTCTATGTACTACAGTTTCACAATTACCACCTAATAACGTGACTTTCAATAAATCGATCACATCAGTTGGGCAAGAGTCACTGTTCACCCCTGTTAATTCGTCGGTTGCATAGGCGCAAATGATACTAGAAAACCGGTTTGGGAAGTATCTTTTAGGCAAAACTTAATGACCTTTGCCTTTGGCTTGTCACAGACGGCATGACCCGCAAGGAAGGAAATGCTCTGCATAAAAACGATGGCAAAGGCTGCTCCAAGGCGTGACCTTCTCATCCAAAGGCTTGTGAACTATAATGCAAGACTCTGTGAAGGCTTTGACTATCCAGTATAGCCCAGAGTCGTCACAAAAAATCTTTACCTTCAGGTTTGGTTACATCAGGAAGACGACAGATGACGATCGAAACATTCCTTTTCTTGATTGCGGGTTTGGTCTTATTGGTTGTGGGCGCTGAAGGGCTGGTACGCGGCGCCTCGCGCCTGGCCGGGGCCATGGGCATCTCGCCCCTGATCATTGGCCTCACCGTCGTCGCCTTTGGTACCAGCGCGCCGGAACTGGCTGTCAGCCTGCAATCTACCCTACAGGGACAGGCTGACATCGCCGTTGGCAACGTAGTAGGAAGCAACATATTCAACGTTCTCTTCATTCTGGGGGTGTCGGCGCTGCTCATTCCCCTGGTGGTAGACCAACAACTCATCCGGCTGGACGTACCGCTGCTCATTGGCGTTTCGTTTCTGGCGTGGTGGATGTCCGCCGATGGCGTCCTCGAACGATGGGAAGGCGCGCTGCTGTTTGCGGGGCTGATCACCTACATCGTTTTCCTCGTCCGCAAAAGCCGCCGCGAGAGCCAATCGGTTCAGGAGGAGTATGCTGGGGAGTACAGCGCCACTGTTCAGGGTTGGCAAGGTTGGGTCATTAACCTGGCGCTGGTCATCGTCGGGTTGGGGCTGCTGGTTTGGGGTTCGCGCTGGATGGTGGCCGGGGCGACCTCGCTGGCCCGCGCCCTGGGGCTGAGCGAACTGGTCATCGGCCTGACCATTGTCGCTGTTGGCACCTCTTTACCCGAAGTTGCCACCTCGGTCCTGGCGGCGATTCGTGGCGAAAGGGACATTGCGGTGGGCAACGCCATTGGCAGCAGTTTGTTCAATATCATGGCGGTTTTGGGACTATCGAGCATTATCACCCCCAATGGCATTCCTGTCTCGTCGGCCGCCATTCACTTCGATATTCCGGTCATGGTTGCCGTCGCCGTAGCTACGCTGCCCATCTTTTTCACTGGCAACCTCATTGCCCGGTGGGAAGGGGCGGTCTTTTTGATTTATTACGTGGTCTACACGGCCTACCTCATCCTGGCGTCTACCGAGCACAATGCGCTGCCGGCCTTCAGCACGACAATGCTGCAATTTGTCTTGCCGCTGACGCTGGGCATTTTGGTGATCCGAGAATGGCGTCAGCGGCATCAGGCAAATGAAAAGATGGTCGGCGGCGTGTAGCGATGCCCCGGGAAACAGGGACACAGGCCAGCAATTCCCGGAGGTAGGAGCAGGGTACAATCATGACCTGGTTTTCGTACCAGGCGCTCAGACAAATCGGGCGAGCAATGGCTGGAGGGCGGGGTTGGGCCGGCCGTAGCTGACAATCGCCACATCGAGCGGCCACGCTCCATAGCGGTCCACTGCCCGCGCCAGGCTGTCGAGAATCCAGCCTGTCTGATTACCAAACACCCCGCCGCCCAACAGCGTCAAAAAGAGCGGGTGGCGCTCGTTACAGGTTTGTTACCCCGTGCCCCACAGTCGAGAGTAGCTGGTCACAAGTCCTGTAAAATGATGCCCAAGATGTCGTAGGCACTTTTCATGAGGGAGAGCCCCCTTCATCTGGTCGGGCATCTCATGACAACCCAAAATGGCTGACGACAAAATCATATTGGCTGTCGATATTTCTCCCCCCATCGACAATAACTGTTTCCAAACCATACGCTTTTGCCTGACGAATGATTTCTTGCCCAAACCGATAGTCTCTCTCCATCCAATTCTCAAACGCCAGATCAGGATCATGACATTCCTGCAGAATATGCCTGATCCATGGCCTCTGGGAATAGTGATGCACTTGAAACGCTTTCGTGGGCACCAGATAGATCACATGATTGGGGTCTACGTCGTATTTTGCGATCAGCTCCGGCAGAAATGCGGCTCCCTCGAGGATGACCGGTATTCCCGGCTCATATTTCTGCAAATCTTCGAGAATCATCTCAAAACGTTCACGGTAGAACTCGAATTCTTCCCGAACTTGCACTGGGACTGGCCGTAACCAGATTTCATTCCAACTCATTCTCGAATACTTATACATCACCGGATGACGATCTGGATGGCATCGGCTCAGGTGTTCGCGTTCAAAATCATCGACTTTGTAATATCGGAACCGATAGCGAGCGGACAGCTTTTCCGCAATTGTGCTCTTGCCACTACACGGTGAACCGCCCAAAACATAAGCCTGAGAAAATACCCTTCTAATCTGTTGCGTGTTTCCAGTCATCTCGGTGTTTACTACGTTGCATGCACAAACTAACGAAGCTAGGGTTCATGCGGCGCGGAGTCTGCGGAGTCGCACGCCGCCGAAGCCCTTCTACGCAGTCTGCGCCAACTGTTGGCGCAGGTCGGTAATCAGGCGGATGACGCCGATAGTATCCACGTCGGCCGGGTCCGGGTCGGCCGGGCAGCCGGCATAGGCCGCGTCAATCAGCCGTCGGGCCTCCCTCCGGTCGCCAAACTCCGCGCGCAGGCTGGCGGCCATATAGAGCAAAGAAGCCCGGCTTATCCCCCGCGCGTCCAGCCGCCAGGTTAAGGCCAACGCCTGTTCAACCTGGGTATCCCCCTGCCCCATCCGCCCCTGCTGGTAGGCTATCCTGGCCGCCAGCAGATGACTCTTGGCCGTCTCCTTCAGGGAGTGGGGATCGTCAGCCGGGGCGCGCTGCGCCTGATGCAGCGCTTCGGCCAGATGACGGGCGGCGGTGTCCAGGTGACCATACTCCATGAATACCAGGGCCAGCTCATTGCGATGCCGCCCCAATTCCCAACTGTCCCGGCCATGATGGGCCAGCGCCCGGTCCAGCGCCGTGAGATACGCCTGAATCTTGCCTACCTCATCGCCCAACTGACCACAGCAGTTGCCCACCTTCTGGTAGAGCAGCGGTAGCAGCGCCGGGTCCGTGGTGAGGGAGATGGCCTGTTCAAAGTGACGCCGGGCGCGGTCAAAGTCGCCACGCTGGAAATAATGGACGGCGACCTGGGCGTGGTATTGCAGCGCCCCCTCGCCCTCCGCCCCCGTGACCGGCCCATCCAGGCCCAACGCCGCTTCCAACTCCTCGGCTATATCCACGTAATACGCCGCCTGGGGCAATTCGCCCAAGGCCAGCAGGCATTGAATCAGGCTCAGGAGCAGTTGATAGGCCGCTTCGTCGG
>CAYONK010000554.1:0-3517 GCA_964405285.1 uncultured Ardenticatenaceae bacterium | reverse complement strand
GTTCTCCGTGCCTCCGTGGTGAAATCCTAGAGAGGCTTAGTAGTTATCTCCAAACACAAAATCAGGGCAAAGATGTAAAGAGGATGTCACTCTATTCTGCTTCATTATGAGGGATAGGGCCGTTGCCTGTCTATGAAGAAGAAGCAAAAAAGCGGTCAATCAGCGTGACCGGGGCTTGTTTGGCGCGGCGGCGGATTGGGTCTATGATTGAAGCTGGAGGTGACACGATGAAGCGAGTATTCCCTGGATTGACCGAATTGGCCGAAGCGGCGGCTGAATATCTGGTATCTGTCGGTGAGGCAGCGGTGGCGGAAAACGGCCGTTGCCTGTTCGCCCTCTCCGGCGGCAGCACGCCGCAGGCGCTCTTCCAACGCCTCAGCCAGCCCGACTACGCCGGACGCGATTTTTGGCCCGCCTGCCACATCTTCTGGGGCGACGAGCGGCTGGTCCCGCCCGACGACCCCGGCAGCAATTACAAGCTGGCCCACGACCTGCTGCTGCGCCACCTGCCCATCCCGGCCGCGCAGATTCCCCGCTTGCGCGGCGAATGGGCGGCGGCCGCCGCCGCGACCGAGTATGCCCGGCAACTGCGCCACCTCGCCTCACCGGGACGCGCCTGGCCCCGTTTCGACCTGGTTTTGCTGGGCCTGGGGCGGGACGGCCACACCGCCTCCCTCTTCCCCGGCCCTATTCCGCCGGAGGAAACCAGCCAGCCGGTCATCCCCGTCACCGCCGATTACGACGGCCGTCCTGCCGGCCGGATCAGCCTCACCCCCCTGGTCTTTAACGATGCGCGCCACCTACTCTTTCTGGTGGCCGGGGAGGACAAGGCGGAAGCGGTAACGGCCGTTCACCACGCCCCCCACGCGCCCGAAACCTGGCCCGCCCAGCGCATCCGCCCACACGATGGCCGGGTCGTCTGGTTTCTCGACGAGGCAGCCGGCGCAGGTCTGGTATAATCACGGCGCTTGAGAGCATCCATTATTTTCTTTGGCGGAGACAGAATGCAAGAACCAATCATCGCTTTTCAGGGCGAACCAGGCGCGTATTCGGAACAGGCGGTGCGGCAGCATTTTGGCGCGGCGGCCCGCACGCTGCCCTGTCGCAGTTTTCTGGAGATATTCGCGGCGCTGCAAAACGGCCGTTCCACCCACGGTATGTTGCCCGTGGAAAACTCCCTGGCCGGGACCGTCATCCCGGCCTACGACTTGCTGATGGACCACGACCTCTTCGTCCAGGGGGAGGCCATCGTCAAGGTGGAGCATTGCCTGATGGCCCCGGCCGGGACGCCGCTGGCCGAGGTGGTGCGCGTCCAATCGCACCATCAGGCCCTGGCCCAGTGTGAACAGACCTTGCGCCGGATGGGGGTAACGGCCGTTGACTACTACGACACGGCCGGCGCGGCCCGCGACCTGGCAGCTAACCCGGAGCCGGGCACGGCGGCCATCGCCAGCGAACTGGCCGCCCAAACCTACAACCTGGAAATCCTGGTACGCAATCTCGAAGACCTGGACTTCAACTTCACCCGCTTTTTCGTCCTGGGCAAAACGCCGCCGCCGCGCCAGGACCCCAGCAAAACCTCGATCATCTTCACCACCCGCCACACGCCCGGCGCGCTCTACGCCGTGATGGGCGAACTGGCGACGCGGAACATCAACCTGACCAAAATCGAATCGCGCCCCCGGCGCAACCGCCCCTGGCATTACCTGTTCTACGTAGATTTTGAAGGACACGAGGACGACCCGCCGGTGCGCGACGCCCTGCTGGGTATTCTCAAACGCGCTTCATTCCTCAAGGTCTTAGGCTCCTACCCCGCCGCCCAGCAGCCAACAGCCCGATGAAAATCCACCCCTTTCCTCTTGGTCCCTTCGTCCCTTTGTCATAAATTCCCCCGCCGCAGGAGCAAACCCTTATGTCCCAAAAGCCTGTCCGCATTCTCCACTTCGCCGACGCCCACATAGACATCGCCAACTACGGCCGCCACGATCCGACCACCGCCCTGCCCATCCGGGTGATGGACTTTTTGGTGGCGTTGGATCAGGTGGTGGAAACGGCCGTTTCCCAACAAGTAGACCTCGTCCTCTTCGCCGGAGACGCCTACAAAGACCGCAACCCCCAGCCCACCTTCCAGCGCGAATGGGGCCGCCGCATGATGCGCCTCTCCCAGGCCGGCATCCCCACCCTGCTGCTCGTCGGCAACCACGATGTTTCCCCGGCGGCCGGCCGCGCCCACACCTTGCACGAATTCGCCACCCTCGGCGTCCCCCACATCCACGTCGCCGACACCATCCGCCTCTTCACCCCCGAAGAATTGGGCGTCCCCGTCCAGATCATCACCATCCCCTGGGTCTCGCCCAACCGCTTCATGGTCTACGAAGAGATGGCCGACAAAGGGCGCGAAGCCGTCCTCACCGAAGCCGAAACCATCGTCGGAGAGCGCGTCGCCGCCCTCATCGCCCAGACCGACCCCGACCTGCCCCTCATCCTCACCGCCCACACCAGCGTCCAGGGGGCCACCTACGGCAGCGAACGCATGGTCATGCTCGGCCACGAACTCGTCCTCGGCGGTGGGCTGCTCAACGACCGGCGCCTCGACTACGTCGCCCTCGGCCACATCCACAAGCACCAATGCCTGACGGCCAAAGGCAGCCACCCGCCCATCGTCTACCCCGGATCCATCGAGCGGATAGATTTCGGCGAAGCCAAAGAAGACAAAGGCTTCGTCCTGGCCTCCGTCAGCCGGGGCCAGACCGATTGGACCTTCCACAAGCTGCAAACCCGCCGCTTCATAGACCTGAAAATAGATACCGACCAGGCCGACAGCTTCATGGCCGACATCATGGCCCAACTGCCCGCCCCGGAAAGAGTGGCCGGAGCCATCTGCCGCATCCAACTCAACTATCCCCGTGACTGGGAGCCGCTGCTCGACGAAAACGCCATCAACGCCCATTTCGCCGACGCCTTTAGCCTGCAAATCCAAAAACACCGCCAGCTAGAAAAACGGTCGCGTCTGGGGGATACGGCCGGGGTCGAAAGCCTGCCCCCCGCCGACCTGCTCGCCACCTACTGGCGCAGCAACGGTCTGGGCGAAAGCGAGATCGAAGCGCTGCAATCTCTGGCGGCCGACATCCTGGCAGACAGCGCCGCTTAAAACGCGCCGTTGGCGCGTAGCGCGCAGCCTACGTCGCAAACGCCAATCCCCTCAGCCGTGTATTGCGGCATCGGTCCTTATGGTGAGGGAGGCCAAGAGAGTAAGAGGAAGGGTTCGCCAACGGCCGTTCTCACATTCTCGCACGGCCCCGGCTCGCAGCTATACGGGTCGAACAGCCCCAGGCGCAGCGCGGCCGCCCCGCTCAGGTCCAGCGGATGCAACTGCATGATCACGTCGCCCACCTGCCAATGGGGCTGCCAGAGGTTTTGCGGATCGGCCGTGTCCCAACGGTAATCCTCGGCCAACATCACCCCATCTTCCCCCAACACATGGACAAACAGGCGCAGCGGTTGGCGGATGGGGGCG
>CAYONK010000553.1:0-3520 GCA_964405285.1 uncultured Ardenticatenaceae bacterium | reverse complement strand
CCCTACCACATTAAACCTCAGAGAACCAGAAAAACCTGTCAGGTCTGAACAGTGATAAGGATTGACCTCTATGACCGATCTGGCGTGGCAACTTAGCCAGAAACAGCAAGAATTGACGGACGCCAGGCGGCAGTTGGTCGCTCTGGAAGCAGAATTAGCTCCTTTGCGCGCAGCCGTTGACCCGGAAGCGCTCCGGGCACTCGGATTCCGCCGCGATCTGGAACGGCTAATCACCGAACTTTCGACGCACTTTATTCGCCTGGAAACGGCGCAGTTGGATGAGGCTATCCAACACGCCCTGGGGGCCATGGGGCAATTTGCCCAGGTAGACCGCAGCTACATCTTCCGCTACAGCGCCGATGGCGCAACCTCTAACAACACCCATGAATGGTGCGCACCCGGTATTATCCCCCAAATTGATGAGCTACAAGGCGTGCCGAACGACTTGCTCCCCTGGTGGTCGGCCAAGATGGCGCGGCGGGAAGTGATTAACCTGACTACGCTGGCTGATTTGCCGGAAACGGCCGTTGCCGAACACAAAATTTTAGCAGCGCAAGACATCCAATCCCTGGTCGTCGTCCCCCTGGTCGCGCGTGGTGAAACGCTGGGCTTTTTAGGCTTCGACGCCGTACGCCAATCACGCCACTGGCCGCCGGAGATCATCAATTTATTGCAACTGGCTGGCGACATGTTCGTCGGGGCTATTCAACGCATAGAGACCGAGAACGCCCTGCGCGAGCAGCAGCTCTTCGCGCGGCAGATCATGGACCACATGGGGCAAGGGTTGACTGTCACCAACCTGGAGGGGCGCTTCACCTACGTCAATCCTGCCTTTGCCCGCATGGTAGGCTACACGCCAGAGGAGCTGATCGGCAAGTCTCCCCACGACGTAACCGATTCTGATTACCAGGACGTTTTACAGCAAGCCCACCAGAAGCGGCAGTCAGGTCTGCGCAACGCTTACGAAACGCGGCTGCGTCATCGAGACGGACACGGCATTTACGTCCTGAACAGCGGCGTTCCTTATCTATTGGAGGGGCAGATCGCTGGCTCTATTGTGGTAGTGACAGACCTGACCCAACGGAAGAAGATCGAAGCGGTGGAGCAGCGGGCGCGCCGCGAGGCGGAAGCGGCGGCGCGAGCCAAAAGCGAATTTATGGCAAATATGAGCCACGAACTGCGCACCCCTCTGAATGCGATCATCGGACTGGCGGATTTGCTGCTGGAAACGCCGCTTAATCAGGAACAGCAAGACTTTTTGGGCACGATGCGGCAAAGCGGCGAAGTGTTGCTGGCAATTGTGAATGACGTGTTGGATTTCTCTAAAATAGACGCGGGCAAAATGAGGTTGGTGGTGGAGCCATTCAGCGTGCGCCAATGTGTCGAAGAGGCGGTTGATCTGGTAGCGACCCAGGCGAGGCAAAAAGGGTTGGAACTGATCACGTATCTCAACCCCAAATTGCCGCCAATGGTGGAAGGGGATGAAAACCGGCTGCGCCAGATATTGGTCAATCTGCTGAACAATGGGGTGAAGTTTACGGAAGCAGGAGAAGTGGTGGTGGCGGTGGAGGGCAAGAAGGAGGAAAACGGCCGTTACCAACTCCAATTCACCGTGCGCGACAGCGGCATCGGGATTCCATCAGACCGGCTCAACTTCATCTTCAAACCTTTTACCCAGATAGATAGCTCCGCCAGCCGACGCTACGGCGGCACTGGTCTGGGGCTGGTCATCAGCCGCCGCCTGGTGGAGATGATGGGCGGGCAAATTTGGGCAGAAAGCCGCGAGGGTCATGGCTCGACCTTTCGCTTCACCATTCTGGCAGAGGCAGCCAATGCGCCACAAGAGGAGCCGTTGCAATGGCGATTGACGGGCAAACGCGCCTTGATTGTGGACGATAACGAGACCAACCGCCTCATCCTGACCAGGCAGCTGCAGGGCTGGGGGATGGAAAGCACCGCCGCAGCCAGCGGTTGGGAAACCTTGCAACAATTACACAATAGCAAGCCCTACGACGTCATCATCCTCGACATGCAAATGCCAGAGATGGATGGCGTTGCCCTGGCTCAAGCGATCCACCGGCTTCCACTTGCTGCCCGGCCACCGCTCATTTTACTTTCTTCGATGGGGATACTGGTTGCCGGTGAAGCAAACGAATATTTCGCGGCGCAACTGAGCAAACCGATCAAGCCATCCCAGTTGCAGCGCACTTTGCTGCGGATTTTGAGTCCGGGAACGACCAGCTTGCTGACCCCGCCACCCGTTCAAATGCGCGTGGCCAGGGAGGCGATTCCGGCGCCTTCGCTTCGGCTGCTGGTTGGCGAGGATAACCCCACCAACCAATTGGTGCTGCGGCAAATGTTGACCCACCTGGGGTATCAGGCGGATATGATGTCTGATGGGCAGGAGGTGTTGGCCGCGCTGCGCCGCCGCTCTTATGATGTGCTTCTGCTGGATATTCAGATGCCTCACATGGATGGGTTGACGGCGCTGCGCCACATTCAGGACGAGTGGCCGCCGGAGCAGCGGCCGCATATTGTGGCGGTAACGGCCGACGCGCTGGTAGGACGCCGGGAGCAATATCTGGCCGCCGGCGCGGACGACTACCTGAGTAAACCTATCCGCATGGATGGGTTGGTCGCTATATTGAAGCGGGTTAAACCTAGAGTGCCCCCCCCTGCCAAGAAGGAAGAGGTGGACGAGCCAGGGACGAAAACGGCCGTTTCCGACATAGATTGGGCCATGTTAGAGGTGCTATATGGCGATGATTCCCGCGAGATTCTCGCGCAACTCATCCCCCAATTTACGGCCGATGTTTACCGGATTTACGCGCAAATGCAGGCAGCCGCGCAGCAAGAAGAGAGCGATAAGCTGGCAAGCCAAGCCCACGAGTTAAAAGGGAGCAGCGGCGCGGTCGGCGCCTCAGCGTTGCAAGCTTTCAGCCAACAATTGGGGGTATTGGCCCACCAAGAAGCATGGCCGGAGATCAGAGAACATCTGCCGCAACTGCCGTTGATGCTGCGCCGCTATCATTCTGCCTGGCAGAAGCGGTGAAAGGCTATCTTGACAGCTTCAAGTTTGTGGCAACCCGCTTACGGACTGATCAGAATCTCGCCGCCGCCCCTCTCAGTAACCGCTTAATCTGCCACCACCTGTAGCGCGTTCGACGCCGATCTCCCCCATAGGCCAAGATCATACATGCCATAGACCTCGGTCGGCATGGCGACGAAGTCGCCGATGTGGGTGGCGCGTGCCAGGTAGCTGAAGGTGTGGCGTCCGGAGGCCATCTCGGTGATGAAGAAACTCACCCGGTCGTCGCGGATCTCTTTGTAGTCGTAGCCGGGCCATTCCCAGTAGGGTCTGGTGTCGTCGGCCAGCAGGGTGGTGGTGGCCAGGTTTTCGTTTAACGCTTCCAGGCCGCCGGGCAGGCTGTCCTCGACGATGACGTAGGCGGCGTGGGTGGGCAGCTGCACGGTTAGCCGCACTTCGATGAGTTGGTTGGGGGCAACGGCCGTTACCACC
>CAYONK010000552.1:0-3520 GCA_964405285.1 uncultured Ardenticatenaceae bacterium | reverse complement strand
AATTTAGGGAGGATCAACGAATCGCGGCAGGTGATGTTTGGCGTGATTTAGGCGCAGAGGGAGTCTGGCGAGCGACCGTCAGGCTCTCTTTTTTTCTTTTTTATGGGTGGTGGTGGCGACCTCCTGGCCGGAGGGGCTGGGGGAATGTGGGATGGGTACAGTCGCCTGCGGCGGGCTTTTGGATAGGGCGTCTTAGATCTTCTTTCGGCAGGTGTGACAGGGGTTATGGTTGGGAGCTGTAACAACCGGTTCTCATGATAGAGAGTTTCAGCCTAAGTCAGCTTAAAAGCCGAGGCGTTGCCGGTTCTTTTGCAATTGGCGTAGGATAGGTGTTTGTAATTGCTGGATTTTGCTGCTCTTCGCTAAAACATAGAAAGTGTTGACCATTTTGGCCTGGATCAAACATGCCTATCAAGATGCGTGATACGGTCCAAGGAAGCGCTTACCATCGAAATGAATCAAGTGTGATGGCGCATCGGCTACCCACACCTCAGTTTCCCAGGCGATTTCAGACAGATAACGGGCCATGCCTGCCCGGTTTAGGAAGGCCGTTACATAGACTATCCCGGCAGTGGAGCCAGAAAACAAAGCTGCCAGTTCGCCGTGACGTTTGCCGTCAACTGGTCCATGACTGGTGACGGCCTCCACCAGTAGCAACCAGTTTTTCACGGCATAGTACAACACTACATCGGGCATCTTGCCATGAGCGTCAATATCTACTCCCAGACTGGTCAGCAGTGCGGAGTCGAAATAGCTCCACTTGTTGCCCGTATCCCCAGCATAGGCCAGTATGCTGCCTGGCGCAAAACGGGGGGCGAAGTCTTCAATAATCGACCGAATTAGTTCGCTATGCTCACCGGGGCTGAGCGTGATTTTCTTGTCAGGCGCTATCTCGACGGGGATGCGATTTTGCTTGCGTTCTTTTGCGTAACGGGAGACTAACGTTTCGCGTGCTTCCAGGTAGATAGCAAGATTGTCACGCCACTACGGTGCGCCAAAAGTGCGCAGCAGAGCCAGCGTTGCTGGTTCGATTTGATAGACGGTTCTGGGGCTGTTTACTGGGCGATCCGGTTTGTCCGGGTTGTAAAGGGCGATGCCTGCATCACAGAACTGGTGCATAGTTTGCCGGCGTATTGTTTCGCGGGTATTTGGCGCATAATCCTTATCATAATGCTGCCGTATCCAATCCATGATGGGCGTTATACCCATTAGCGGATTCGCCGCATCAGCCCACGATTTGCCTGGTGTCAGGTTCAATAAAGCCAGCAGGCAAAGGGCGGACCGCTCGTTTCGCTGCGCTCGCGGCAGCTCCAAGGAAATCAGGATTTGGAGTGCAGCCTCGATGTAGTCGTGGTGGTTGTTCATGTAATCACAGTGTCTAGCTTGGTGTCGATCATGGATTGGGTAAGTTCTTTTTGCCTTGCTGCCCACTCACCAAGCTTAACGAGGGTTTCACGGTTGGGGAATTTCATGAGTCTGAGGTCGGTGGCGTTTACCTGTGTGTGGCCGCTAAAGCGTCGGAAACTCGCGTCCACGGCTGTGGAGTTCAGGTAGATAGCCAAGCCCCTTGCCAGTGCTTCAGGCAGGCCGTGCTTGTCAGCATGGAGTAGGTTCAGGTGATTTTCAAAGCCAAGCATTGGCGCGTCACCAAACTTAAAGGGTTCAACAACACTTGCGACTACCCGGCGTTTTTCTTCCTTCGACGAAAAACGCCGGACCACACAATAGAAGCCTATGGGATACAGCCACTTCTCAGTTTCTGGGTTGTGTACAATGGCGTTGGGCTTTTTCATGCCTTCAATAGGCCAGTTGGCGCTACCGTCACTGAAATGGCCGGGGTATAGTAAGGGAACAGTGTCAGGTCCGGGCATCTCGCGCAAAAAGGCTTTCAACCGAAAGTCTACCACCGGCCCGGTTGATACGCTGATACCGAGATCGGACAAGGTGTAAGGGAAAGCAGCGGAATGCTCAGGGGAGCTTCTTTCAGGTGACACCGGCACATGGATGAAGCTTTCCGGATCATCGGGGAAGACGATTTGTGCAAATGGATATTCGTGGCTGGTGAGGTCTGTAAAGGTATCGTCGGTTGAGGTGGAGACAGTTACCGGCCCTGCTTGGCCACTACGGTCGAGCCGGATGATAATGTTCTCTTGTAGGACTTGGTCATCTTTAAACGCTTTGCTGCGTGAGTCGAACAGGTGAATGTGGCGTATGGCTGCCCGCTGGAGGATAAACTCGCGAAAGGGCCGGTAATATGGACCATTGCAGAAACTACGTGGAATAATCGCTACCAACTGCCCAGCCGGTAAGGTGAGACCTAGAGCCAGAGCGACAAAAGCGGAGTACAGATTAACCGTCTCAATCCCGGCCTGGCGTAAGGCAAGCCGGTAGGCTGAGTTACTATTGATTTTTTTGTAAGGTGGATTCAGGATAGCGTGCGTATATCCGCCGAGTTTTTTTGCAAACAGGGAACCGGAGAGTGAATCGGCGGCAGCATAGATGAAATCGTCCGCGTGGACTTTGGCGATAAAATCGTCTTTGTGATTATGCTTATCCAGAGCGTGTGATAAGTGGGGAATCAGCGTGTGATCCAACTCAAAAGCATCCACTTGCACACGTTGGAAGTGAAACCCGCCCGACCGCCATCTTTCCAGAAAAGCTGCGGACAAAGAGCCGATTCCGGCGCCGGCATCTAACAAACAACAGTCTCCAGTTCCATCTGAAAAAAGGCTGGCCATGAACACAGCCGTTCTCTCAGGGGTCAAAAACTGTCCAAGTTGTGCCTTTTTGGTTGCTCTGGTGCTTTTTGAAAGTTGCAGTCTCGTTTGCTCAACCGCCGATAACAATGTAAAACCTCCGATTTGGGTGGGTTGGGGTAGAAGTAACACCTGCTTTCTATACCCACCAGACCCAACAGAACCTGCTATATGACCTTACAGTCTTGCTGAAAGCCAGGCTTTCCCTTATATGGCCTGCCTACAGATTCTTCTGTCCACTGCCAGATTTGGCTTTACGGCATATATGTGGAGTCAGGAAATGATAAGGTGGTGAATAGCATCACCATGCCAACTTACTATAGCATGGGTGAGGAGAGTGCATCAAGTGATGGCGGGATGTTGCCCTTATCCTATAGCTGCGTTTTGGCTATCTATTTGCGGAGTTGAATCTCAATCAAGATGATGTGCAAGCCATGACAACCCTGTTACGGAAAGGGATCGCGGTTAAAAAAAGACCGGTGTAGCTTGGCATAAGCCTTTAGCATATTTTCCCTCTCCCCAACCCTTTCTCAGGGGAGAGGGAGCGGGTTTCTGTTCTCTTCGTTTTGGCATTGCAGTTTTATGAGCGCATTTTTACAGTAGCCATTTTTCTTGGTCTTTGTCCCAATCCTGAACAAACATACAGCCTAGAATCAACCGCACAAGGTCTGTAGTCAAACATAAGAGTAGCCTACAACTCTTCCACCATGAGGGTTGGACATGGGTCAAGCGCGGCTACGAAAAACGTGGCCACGGTTACGTTT
>CAYONK010000551.1:0-3521 GCA_964405285.1 uncultured Ardenticatenaceae bacterium | reverse complement strand
TCCAAAGCAGCCCGGCATAGGCCGAAGCCAGACGCAGTGCCAGGATGTTGTCGCCAATCAGAGCGACGAACAGCGTTTGCCAGTAGTGGAAGCCCGCCTCATGACCGTAGGCTTCGGTGAAGTAGATGGCGTGTTCGCCCGCCAAAATCTGGCGGGA
Organism: uncultured Ardenticatenaceae bacterium; assembly: GCA_964405285.1. Taxonomy (GTDB): domain Bacteria; phylum Chloroflexota; class Anaerolineae; order Promineifilales; family Promineifilaceae; genus Leptovillus. The sequence goes on along the minus strand of CAYONK010000551.1, from coordinate 3,364 downwards.
AATCAGCCAATGGGCCACCTCGTCGTGGGCTACGCCGGGCGGCGATTGGCTGACCAGCCCAATGAGGGAAAGAGCGGCGGAGAGGAGGAGAACGGCCGTTATCGGCCAGATTGCGGATTTCGGATTTCGGATTTTGGAATGGGGGGGCATTTTTTATTACAAAGAGACAAAGAGTTATTCTCTTTTTGTATTGGTCAAGAATTACCAAAACTGCTTAACGCAAAGATGCAAAGGGGCAAAAGGCGCAAAGTTTTCTCGAAAACCTCTGCGTCTTTGCTTCTTTGCGCCTTTGCGTTAAAAATTTTCATGTCATCAATTTGTGACCCATACAGAGTTATTCTCTTTTTTTGAATCCTTTGTCTCTTTGTCCCTTTGTTCCTTTGTATTAAATTCTTCCTCTTACAAACGCCGCGCAATGGGTCCGGGCAAGATGGTGCGTAGGATTTGTCGCTCGTCTTCGCCAACGATGCGCAGCAGGGGCAGGCCGACGGCGTAGACGACCAGCCCGATAGCCACGCCGACCACCGGATGAATCTGGGAGAAAAGGGCCATGATGAGGAGGACAACGGCCGTTAAGCCAAACGGCCGCGCCAACAACCCCCACCAATCCATCTCCGGCATCCGCTGCCGTAAATAAAAAGCAAACACCCCCATCAGCACCACTTCCGACAAAATCGTCGTCACCGCCGCCGCCTGATAGCTGAAATAAGGGATGAAAATGAGATTAGTGATGATGTTAAAGGCCACCGCCACGCCAAAAGCGCGTGGCTGCATCCGCTCCAATCCCAGGGCGATCAGCACATAATTGGTCACACTGTTCAGCCAGCCAATCGGGATAGACCAGATGACAAGCTGCAAGGCAATTGCCCCATGCGGCAAAAACTCCGCCCCGCCGACGATCTGCACCAAAATGTCGGCCAGAAAGGTCATCGCGGCGGCGATGGGCAGCGCCAGCAACAGCATCAGCTTCAGCGATTGGCTGTACATCCGCCGCGCTGCCTCGATAGAGCGCTGAATCTCCCGCGAGATAATCGGGAAGAGCGCCAGGGTGAAGAAAGACGGCACAATTTGCAGGGCGTTGAACCATTTATAGGCGCTGTTGTACCAGCCCACCACCTCCTCGCCGTTGGGCAGCATCACCCGCAGCAGGTAAACGTCAATCGAGATGAAGATGGTTTGCAGCAGATGGATCAGCATCAGCGGATAACCCAGGCGAATCATCCGCCGCTGCAAGCCCCAATCCACCCGCCAGGGGCCGGGCAAGGTGAAGTTGCGCCGCGCCTGCCAGGCCAGCGCTGCCAGGGTGATGATGTTGACCACGATGGAAACGGCTGCTAACCCCACAAAGCCAAACCCGGCCAGCAGCGCCCCCACGCCAAAACCGACGCGCAACATCGTCGTCGCCGTCGTCATCGCCGCCGGAATCTCCGCCTTTTCGTAGACGTAAAAGAGGCCGGTGACCCCCTTCGACATGCCGGAAAAGAGCATCCCAACCATGATCAGGACGATGGCCAGGATTTCCGCCGGACTGAAAGGATTGCTAAAGAGATTGGTCGCCAGCACCAAAATCGCTACCGGGATGGCGGCGACGAATCCGGCGGCGATGCGCAAGATGGAGGTGTTCAGCAGGTAGCTGCTGGCCTTGCTCCGGTCCTGCGACACTTCGCGCACCACCAGAATGTCCAGGCCGAAGTTGGCGACGATCTCGAAAATCCCGGCGGCGGCGATAGCGGTGGCAAAGCTGCCAGCGTCGGCTGGGCCGAGGACGCGCAGGTAAAACATGGCGTAGACGAAATCAATCCCCTTGTTGAAGAGGTTGAGGGCCATGGGGGCCATGCTGTTTTTCGCCAGGCTGCGGGTGGTGTTCATCTGGGCGTCGGGCTTGACGAGGCGCTGCCAGCCCCAGACCAGCCCGCCGAAGAGGAGCAAAATGAAGCCCATGAAGCTGGCCAGCCCGCCCAGTTGGAAGCTGGTGGGGCTGTAGCGGAAGCGCACGGTCCATTCGCCCGGCTCTTCCAACGCCACGCCGCGGAAGTTGCCGTTGACCCGGATGATCTCGACCTGCCGCTCCTGCTCTTCGCCGGTTCCGGCCGGCCGGACGAAGGCTTTCCAACCGGGGAAGTAGCTGTCGTTGAGGATGAGGATGGCGGGGGTGGGGGAAACGGCCGTTATCACCACCTCATTGCGGCTGTAAGCGTCCACGACGGAAGGGGAATAAGGATTGGAGATTGGAGATTGGGGATTGGCGGTCAAATCTCCAATCTCCCCTCTCCAATCTCCCCTCTCCACAACGGCAAACTCACGCGGGTCATACGTCCGCAGGGCGGCCAGGGCGTCATCGGCCAGGACGAGGCTGCTCAGAGGCACGGTGTAGGCGCGGGGGGCGACGGCCGTGTTCTCAAAGACGCGCACCCCTTCCCCTTCCCAGGCCAGGCGGAATTGGGGCAGGTCAATCCATTCGCTGGTGATGACATACTGCACGCCCAACACGCTCAACAGCGGCGAATTGAGCGCCTCCCAGGAGGCGATGGGCTGGATGCGGTTGTAGGGCAGGCCGCCCTGCGGCTCGATGGCTCCCATGAATTCGGTGTACTGCTTCGGGATCATCGAATCGTAGCCGCGAATGTCTTGCAGATCGAAGAGCCAGCCGGAGTTGGCGTTGAAGGGGATGTCGCCGGAGGGGTTGAAGCTGGTGATCCGCCAGAGACCGGGCTGCTGCTCCAGCCAGGCGACCATCTGCGGCTTGTGGTCCAGCAGGGCGGGGTCTACGGCGGCGTTGAAGCCGCGATTGGCGGCGAACAAATCTAGCAAAATCACAATGGGGGCGAGAAGGAGGTAGAACGCCCGTTTGCCTAAGAGTGGGAGGCGGAGGGAAAACGGCCGTTGGCTCAACCACAACACCACTCCCGTCCCCAACAGGGCCAGCCCCAACAACATCACCTGCTGGTACTGATAACTATAAAACGCCCGCGCCCCATCAAACGCCGTCGTCGCCAGCGCCAGCCCCAAAAACAATCGCTCGACGGCCGGCTCAATCTGCGGATACACCAACCGCGATAGCCAAACCCCACCCACCAGCAGCGCCCCACCCACCAGAGCGATGAGAGCCAGCGCGGTGACTGGTCGCTGGTGGCTGGTCGCTGGTGTCTGGTCGCCAGTTAACCGTTCACTGTTCACTGTTAACTGTTCACTGTTAACTCTTCTCCCCGCCAAATAATCCATCCCAAACCCCGCCAGCGCCGCCACGCAAAACGACATCGGGAAAATCCAGCGGAAAGGGGTATGAAGCTGGTTGATGAAGGGCAGCCCATAATACAAAATGGCGTACAGCGGTGTGCCAAAAATAAAAGCCAGTGAGAAAAAG
>CAYONK010000550.1:0-3522 GCA_964405285.1 uncultured Ardenticatenaceae bacterium | reverse complement strand
CTCTGCTCCTCATCTCCCCTGCTCCCCATCTCCCCTGCTTTTTTTAGATTTCGCCGGTCGCCAGAACCTTCTTCACCTCGGCAATCGCTTTGGTGACTTCGATCTCGCGGGGGCAGGCGCTGGTGCAGTTGAAGTTGGTGCGGCAGCGCCAGACGCCGAAGCTGTCGCCGACGACTTTGAGCCGTTCGGCCGCCCCTTCGTCGCGGCTGTCGTAGATGAAGCGGTGGGCCTGGACGATGGCCGCCGGGCCAACGTACCGTTCATTGGCCCAGAAGCTGGGGCAGGAGGTGGTGCAGGCGGCGCAGAGGATGCACTTGGTGGTGTCGTCGAAGCGCATCCGGTCTTCCTGCGATTGTAGCCGTTCCCGGCCGTCGGCCGGCGGCGGCGAATCGTTGATGAAGTAGGGCAGCACGGAGCGGTAGTGGTCCATGAAGGGTTCCATGTCCACGATCAAGTCTTTGATGACGACCAGCCCCAAAATAGGCTCCACCTGAATTTTAGCGGAGTTGCCACTCCCCAGGCGGCTGACGAGCGTTTTGCAGGCCAGGGCGTTGGCCCCATTGATCCGCATGGCGTCTGAGCCGCAGACCCCATGGGCGCAGGAGCGGCGCAAGGCGAGCGTGCCATCAATCTCCCACTTCACCTTGTGCAGCACGTCCAGGACGGTGTCGGTCGGGTTGACGTCGGTGAGGGTGTATTCGCCCCACCACGCTTTTTTATCTTTCTCCGGATTAAAGCGACGGATTCGCAGTTCTACTTGCATGATGCTCTCCTTGGGGAAGTTGGTAGTTGGGAGTTGATAGTTGGTAGCGGAGTCTCTTCACTAACAACTATCAACTATCCACTATCAACTATTAATAAACCCTCGCTTTGGGTTCGTAGCGGCCCAGGGTGACGGGGCGGTAATCGAGTTCGTATTGGCCTTCGGCGACTTTGTGGCAGAAGGTATGCTTGAGCCAGTTGACGTCGTCCCGGTCGGGATAGTCGTCGCGGGCGTGGCCGCCTCGGCTTTCGGTGCGGGCCTGGGCGGAAACGGCCGTTGCCTCCGCCAGTTCCAACAAACAGCCCAACTCCCAAGCCTCCAGGACGTCGCTGTTGAAAATCTTGCCCTTGTCCTGAATCTCCACCCGCTCATATTGCTGGCGCAGCTCCTTCAATTTGGTCAGGGCTGTGCCGATTGTCTCGTCGGTGCGGAAGACGCTGACGCCATCGGTCATCGCTTTTTGCATCTGGGAGCGCAGGTCGGCCGCCCGCACGCCCCCTTTGCTCTGGCGCAGGCGTTCGAAGGCGGCGATGACTTCGTCGGCGGCGTTGGGGGGGAGGGGGTGGAGAACGGCCGTTTTGCAATACTCCGCCATATGTTTCCCCACGCGCCGCCCAAACACCACCAGGTCGGTCAGCGAATTGGTCCCCAGACGGTTCGCCCCATGCACCGAGACACAGGCCACTTCGCCCGCCGCGTAGAGGCCGGGCAAAATACCCTCCTGCGCGTTCGTGCGAACCCGGCCGTCCACATCCGTCGGGATGCCGCCCATCGCGTAGTGGGCGGTGGGCTGGATCGGCATTGGCTCTTCCGCCGGGTCAATCCCCAGGTAAGTGCGGGTAAAATCGGCGATGTCCGGCAGTTTTGCCTCAATATGCTCACGGGTAATCCGCCGCGTCTCGCCATTCTTCTCCAAATAATGGTTCACCGTCTCCGGCGTGATGTCCAGATGGACATAATTGCCGCCGTTGATGCCATTCCCTGCCTGAATCTCCAGGTAAATCGCCCGGCTAACCACGTCGCGGCTGGCTAAATCCTTGATGGTCGGCGCGTACTTCTCCATGAATCGCTCCCCTTTGCCATTGAGGAGGATGCCGCCCTCGCCGCGCACCCCTTCGGTGATCAGGATGCCCAGCTTGAAAATGCCGGTGGGGTGAATCTGGAAGAACTCCATATCCTCCATCGGGATGCCCCGGCGCAGGCAGATGGCCGCCCCATCGCCGGTGAGCGAGTGAGCGTTGGAGGTCACTTCCCAGCAGCGCCCCCAGCCGCCGGTGGCGAACATCACCGCTTTGCTGTGGAAGACGTGGAATTCGCCGGTGGCGATTTCGATGGCGACCACGCCGCGCACACTATCGCCCACGCGGATCAGGTCCACCACGTGAAATTCGTCAAAAAAGTTAACTTTTTGCTTGATGCACTGCTGGTAGAGGGTCTGCAAAATCATGTGGCCGGTGCGGTCGGCCGCGTGGCAGGCGCGGGTGACGGGCTTTTTCGTCTCGTTGTTGGTGTGGCCGCCGAAGCGCCGTTGGGAGATACGGCCGTTTGGAAACCGGTCAAACGGCAGCCCCATATGCTCCAACTCAATCACCACTTCAATGGCGTCCTGGCAGAGAATATCCACCGCGTCCTGGTCGGCCAGGTAGTCGGAGCCTTTCACGGTGTCGAAGGCGTGCCATTCCCAATGGTCTTCTTCCGAATTACCCAGAGCGGCCCCGACGCCGCCCTGCGCCGCGCCGGTGTGGGAGCGGGTGGGGTATAGCTTGGACAGCACGGCCACATTAGCGCCTTTGCTGGCGTAAAGGGCGGCCATCAGCCCCGCCCCGCCCGCGCCGACGATGATGGCGTCGAAGGTGTGCGTTTTTATGGTTGACATGGTGTTGTTCCTTACAAGTAGAAGACCCTAAGGGTTTCCGAAACCCTTAGGGTCTAAGGTCTAGTTGTTGAGAAAAGCCGATGGGTCGAACATGGCAATCGCATAGGCCGACCACAGGATGGTAATCACGGTAAATACAGCCAGGAAGATATTGATCTTGCGCATCGTCTCCCGGTTGTGGATGTAATCTTCCAGCACGTTACGCAGGCCGTTCATGCCGTGCGTGTAGGCAAAGGCCAGTAAGAACAAGTCGTAGACGCGCCAGCCCCAAGAATTCCACTGCTGCGCCACGAACTGGATGGAGAGGTTGGTGGAGCTGTTCAGCACATGCTGAATCATCATATGCCCAACGGCCAAAAACAAAAGCGCCACGCCAGAAATACGCATAAACAAAAAGGCGCGGCGCTCTAAATTTGTCTGCACCTGCACTTTACGACGGGTGATCCCCGTAAGATTTGTCGCTGTTGTCATCGCAAAACTCCTTTTGATTGCGGATTTTGGATTTCGGATTGAGCCGCCACCGACCGTTATCTGGGCGGGTAGTCGCTAAGCCGGGGGAACTGCATCCAGGCGTCGCCCATGTATTTCCAATGGTGGACCATCTCAATGAACATGTAGATGCCGATGGGGACGAAGAGAACCAGGAACAGCCCCCAGGTGATCATGGCGGATTGCTTCTGGTATTTCCACAATTCTGGCTTGAAATCCAGGATGGAGATGCGGATGCCGTTGAAGGCGTGATACAGCACGGCCGCCATCAGGGGAATTTCCCCCAGGGCGACAGGCGGCCATTTGAATACGGCAATGGACCATTGATAGACGTGGGGTAAAAAGTGGGCATTGGCCGTATCCCACACATGGATGGTGAGGAACAGCAGAATAG
>CAYONK010000549.1:0-3528 GCA_964405285.1 uncultured Ardenticatenaceae bacterium | reverse complement strand
ATTGATCCGCAGATTTCGCAGATTAGCGCAGATTTTTCCGGTTCAATTCCGCCAACGCTCAGGAAAGATTCTGCGAAATCTGCGTTAATCTGCGGATCAGCTATGATTCTATTCATACGCGCTGCGCCGCCCGCTCCACGTAGCGGACGATTTCCCCGGCCACATCTACGCCGGTCACTGTCTCGATGCCTTGCAAACCAGGTGAGGAGTTTACCTCCAGCAGCAGCGGACCGCGATCGGAGAGGAGAATATCCACCCCGGCCACGTTTAGCCCGTGCGCCTGCGCCGCGGCCACGGCCAGGCGGGTCATTTCTTCGTCTGGTTGAATGGCAACGGCCGTTCCCCCCAGATGCAAATTCGCTCGAAACTCCCCCGCGCCGCTCGCCCGCCGCTCCATCGCCGCCACACAGCGGTCGCCCACAATAATCAGCCGCCGGTCCACCCCGGCCGACTCGGCGATAAACTCCTGCACCAGCGCCCGACGATTCGCCTGCTGGATGGTCTTCATCACCGCCGCCGCCGTCGCCATATTCTGCGCCAGGATCACCCCATTTCCCTGCGTCCCCTCCACCAGCTTAATGATCACCGGCGGCCCGCCAACAGACTGCACCGCATGGTAGAGGGCGTCTGGTTGGGCGAGAACGGCCGTTTTCGGAATTGGCAACCCGGCCAGGTCCATGAGCTGCATACTGTGCAATTTATCCCGCGAGCAGGCGATGGCCTGGGCTGTGGCCGTCGTCCAGATGCCCCGGTTCTCAAAATGGCGCACCACCGCCAGACCATATTGGGTGATGGAGGCGCCGATACGGGGAATAACGGCCGTGAGCGGCGGCAGCGGCGTCACCCGGCGGGCCGCAATGCCCCAGGTTCGGCTCCAGGCCGGCATTCCTCCCGGCTGCACCACCTTGATCTGGCCGCGCTCGCCGCCCGACTCCACCGATACAAGCATCGTATCAATGATCAGCGCCTCATGGCCCCGGTCGCGAATTGCCTGCGCCAGGCGACGGGTGCTGTACAACGACCGGTTACGCGACAAAATGCCTATTCTCATCCGCTTGCGTCGTATTGCCCTGGATGCTTAACCTCGTTACAATCCTTCCGCTTTGTAATCGTTCAGATCTGCCAAGTTTCTAAACTTGGTTACACCTTAAGAGACAGAACGCTTACTCTGCTTTTACAGAGGATAAGTGCATGAATCCAATAGAAACGTTTGTTATTGTACCAACTTACAACGAAGCCGATAACCTGGACGATCTCGTCAGCCAGCTATTGGCTCTGCCTGTCGCCGTTGGTGTGGTGGTGGTGGATGATAATTCACCGGACGGAACAGGGCAACTGGCCAACGCCTGGGCCGCCAATGAGCCGGGGCGTGTCCACGTTATCCATCGCCCAGGCAAGATGGGGCTGGGGACCGCCTACATTGCTGGCTTCAAATATGCCCTACACGAATTGAACGCCCGCCGCATCATGACGATGGACGCCGACTTCTCCCACAACCCGCGTTACATCCCGGCGATGGTCGCCCTGAGCCAACGCAAGCATGTGGTGATTGGCTCTCGCTACGTGGCGGGCGGCGGCCAACAGAATTGCACCTGGAAGCGCGTCTTGCTCAGCCGGGGGGCTAACATGGTAGCGAAGGCGCTGCTCGGCCTGAAAGCCAAAGATACCACGGCTGGTTTCCGCCTCTATCGCCGGGAAGTGCTGGAATCCATTCCCCTGGACGAGATTTTTTCCAGCGGTTACTCCTTTCTGGTGGAGATGCTGTTTATGTGCCAGCGGCGCGGCTGGCAAATCGGCGAGGTGCCGATTATTTTTGAAGATCGGCGCAAAGGGACGACAAAAATCTCCCGCCAGGAGGTGGTGAAGGCGCAGTACACCGTCTTTCGCCTCTTTGTTCGCCGTCTACGGCGGCGCGAACCGCGCCGACCGGCCATCCCAGTGTCCCATGATTAAGGTTCAATGTAGTCTTTGTGGCCAAAGTGAGTACGCTGTGCGCTATCCTGCGACGCTCAATGGACAGCACGACGTGAATGTAGACGCCTTCCGCTGTACCAGCCCCGGCTATGGCCACCACCCACAAATTGTGCAATGTAGTCACTGCGGTTTTGTCTATGCTAATCCGCGGTGGTCTGAAGAGGAATTGATCGCGGCTTACACGGCTGTTGAAGATGATACTTACGTCTCGGAGCGGAGTGGCCGGGAATTGACGTTCCGCCACCATTTGCGCCATCTGGAGAGGCGGACGGGGCCGGGAAACGGCCGTTCCCTGCTAGACGTGGGCGCCTACATCGGTGTCTTTGTGGAAGTGGCCCAGCAAGCGGGCTGGGAGGCCAGCGGCGTGGAGCCGTCCGATTGGGCGGCGGCCGAAGCGCAAAAGCGCGGCCTCCGGGTCATCATGGGAACCCAAGACGCGCCGGAATTAGCAGGCTGCCAATTCGACCTGATCACCATGTGGGACGTGATCGAACACGTGGACGACCCGGCGGCCGAGATGGACAAGGCGTACCACTTGCTCAAACCGGGCGGCTGGTTGGCCGTCCACACAATGGACGTGGGCAGCCTGACGGCCCGCCTGATGGGGCCGCGCTGGCCCTGGTATATGGATATGCACCTCCATTACTTCAGCCGCCCGACGATGAAGCAGATGCTCACCCAGGCGGGTTTTGAGGTGGCCTGGATGGGGGCGCGCGGTCGTTATCTACGTCTGGGTTACATCGCCACTCGGATTGGTGGCTTGAATCGGACGTTGGGAAAGGGGGTGGAAACGGCCGTTGCCAAACTCCGACTCGCCCACCTCCCCATCCCCGTAAACTTCGGCGACCTCTTTACCGCCTACGCCCGACGACCAGAGTAAGAAGGAGATTGGAGAGTAGAGATTGGAGATTGGAACGGGTTCAATCTCCAATCTCTACTCTCCAATTTCCAATCTCCAATCTCCACCATGTTCGATTTCCTCCGCCAACGCCAGACCCGCCGCGACCTGCTCTGGATCACCCTCCTGGCGTTAGCCGTGCAAGCCTTCTGGGCGCTGCGGATGAGCCACCCCACCTATTTCGACGCCTTCTATTACACCACCAACGCCCAACGCCTGGCCGAAGGCTACGGCTTTACCGAGCAGATCATCTGGCAATACCTGGATGGGCCGGAAAGCCTGCCCACGCCCAGCTTTACCTATTGGATGCCCCTGCCCGCCCTCATCGCCGCCGCCGGATACGCCGTCAACGACAGCTTCCGCGCCGCCCAATTTCCCTTTTGGATGATGGCCGGTTTTCTGCCCTGGCTCAGTTACGCCATCGCCTGGCGGCTGAAGGAGGAGCGCTGGATCGCCCGCACGGCTGCCCTCTTCACCGCTGCCGGGGGGTATTACACCGCCTATTGGGTGCAGCCCAGCACCTTTGTCCTCTTTGCCTGGGTGGGTGGGGGTTGCCTGTGGGCGTTGGCCTGGGCGCATGAGAGGGGAAACGGCCGTTATTGGTTCCTCGCCGGTCTCCTGGCCGGACTCAGCCACCTGGCCCGCGCCGACGATCG
>CAYONK010000548.1:0-3541 GCA_964405285.1 uncultured Ardenticatenaceae bacterium | reverse complement strand
GCCTCACGAGCGTCTGGCACCAGCTGCTGGAGCGGCCGTCGCTGCGCCGCCTGGGGGAGCAGACCCGGCTGATTGTGCCGCAGGGCAGCGGGGGCTATTTCTGGCGGCATGGCTTCCGCAATGTGACAGAATTACGGCCTGGTGAAGAGGCCCCGGCCGGTCCGGTGCTGGTGCGGGGGACGAGGGCGGTGCATGATAACGGCCGTTACCCCACCGGCCCCACCGCTACCCCGCTCGGCTACCTGATCCACGGGCAGCGCACCATCTACTTCGCCGGAGATACCGACATCTTCCCGGAGATGGCCGAACTGGCGGGCAGCCTGGACCTGGCCCTGCTGCCGGTTTGGGGGTGGGGACCAACCTTGGGCAGCGGCCACCTGACGCCTGACCGCGCCGCGCTTGCTCTTACTTTGTTGCGGCCGAAAGTGGCAATTCCCATCCACTGGGGCGCGCTGCACCCGCTGGGTATGGGCTGGCTCAAACCCGCTTTCCTCACCCGGCCGCCGCTTCTCTTTGCCGAACACGCCGCCCGCCTGGCCCCGGAGGTGGAAATCCCCATTCTTCCCCTCGGCCAAACCTGGGTATTTTAGTGGCTGATTTGGCCAGATCGGTTTATGCTTGAGGGGTATGAATGAGCAAGTGGTGGAGCAGGAGGGGGAAACGGCCGTTTCCCCTAATTACTGGTGGCGGAAAAAACCCGCCTGTCAGACTCCTATGCCAAAGCCGGGCGACCGTTGCCCGGCCTGTGACCTCGGCATCCTGGCCTACGATGGTCTCTTCATTCTCACCTGCCCCGCCTGCGGCCAGGCCGCCGAAAGCGGCACCTTCACCTGATAAGCCATCATCCAGAGGCGTGCCCTCTGGTAAATAGGAGATTGGAGATTTGCCCAATCTCCAATCTCTAATCTCACAACCAAACAAGGAGCAAAACCACAATGGATGCACAAGTAACCTGGCAAAATGGAATGCAGTTCACGGCCGTTGCCACTAGCGGCCATGAAATCACCTTAGACGCAGACTCAGCCGTAGGCGGAGAAGACCTGGGAGCGCGGCCGATGGAGTTGATGCTGATGAGCCTGGCCGGCTGCACGGCTATGGACGTTATCTCCATCCTGCGCAAAAAGCGTCAGGAGGTCACTGGCTTCCAGGTAAAAACCCACGCCGAACGCGCCGAAACCCACCCCAAAGTGTTCACCGCCATTACCATCGAATACATCTTCACCGGCTGGAATATAGACCCCAAAGCCGTCGAGCGAGCCATCGAACTCTCTGAAAAAAGCTATTGCCCGGCCCAGGCGATGCTGGCCCAGGCAGCGCCAATCAACCACACCTATCAAATCATCGAAATGCAGAATCAGTAGAGTAGACATTATCGGGAATAAGGAACGCGGAGGAAATAACCTACAGGGGCTTGGAGATTGGGGATTAGAGATTGGAGATTGAACCAGTCTCAAAGCTCTAATCTCCAATCTCAGTTCTGTAAGTTGTTTAATTTTCGTGGCTCTTCAGGATTTCGTGGGGTCTTGTCATTCTGAGCGAAGCGAAGAATCCCGACGCCTCTGGGATGCTTCACTTCGTTCAGCATGACACGCTTAAAATCCCACGAGATCCGAAAGACCCATTTTCGTTCCTAAGCATTTAGCCGCAGATTTCGCAGATTCACGCAGATTAAGCAGAAAAATCTGTGGAATCTGCGTGAATCTGCGGATCAACGGATGATTGCTCGACCTCCTGGCTTCGGTTAATATCTTTAACCAAAATCCAAAAAACAATTCACTTTCTTAACTAAACAATCCGCCTCGCATGTGACATTTGTCGCTCTGAAAGGGTCTTTCTGTCACTACATCCCCCTCGTCAAAAAGCGCATACTATAAGGGTGAGTGGGGATACTTCCCCGCTCTGTTATCGCCCATTTAGCTGATTCCCAATCTGTAGCTTACCAACTGGAAACCAGACAACGGCCGTTTTCCCACCCTGTCTGGCCCATGAGAACTGAACCAAGTTTGCGGCAAGCCATCTGCCATTGTCCCACACAATGGCAGACGGCCTGCCCACCCCTTCATTAAAAGGAGAACCCACTATGGCAAAAGGTCGCGTCGTCATAGACGTAGAGCGGTGCAAAGGTTGCGAGTTGTGCCGCGAAGCGTGTCCCCCGAACGTCCTGGTGTTAGCCAACGACCTGAACAGCAAAGGCTACCGCCCCGTTATTTTGTTAGACCCCGAACATGATTGCACCGGCTGCGCTCTCTGCGCCACCGTCTGCCCAGACGGCTGCATCACCGTCTTCCGCGAAGCCCCCCAGAAACCGATGAAAAAAGAAACGGCGATGAACGGCAAAACGGCCGTTGGTCTGGCCGCATAGGAGGCGCAAAATGGCTAAAGAATTACTCAAAGGGAATGTCGCCATCGCCGAGGCGGCCGTGCGCGCCGGCTGCGAAGCCTATTTCGGCTACCCCATCACCCCCCAGACAGAATTGTTGGAACACATGGCCATCCGTATGCCGGAATTGGGCCGCGCCTTTTTACAGGCGGAGTCGGAAGTGGCGGCCATCAATATGGTCTATGGCGCGGCGGCGGCCGGGGTGCGGGTGATGACCAGTTCCAGCAGCCCTGGCATCAGCCTGATGCAGGAGGGGTTTAGCTACATCGCCGGGTCGGAAGTGCCGGCTGTCATCGTAGACGTGATGCGCGGCGGCCCCGGCCTGGGCAACATCCAGCCGAGCCAGAGCGACTACAATCAGGTGGTGAAGCAGGCCGGACACGGCGACTTTCACCCCATCGTCCTGGCCCCGGCGACAGTGCAAGAATCTATTGATTTGATGGTCCTGGCTTTCGATCTGGCCGACAAGTACCGCACATTGGCCTTTCTGGTGCTGGATGGGGCGATTGGGCAGTTGATGGAGCCGGCCGAACTCCCCCCGATGCAGCCTGTCCGCAAAGAACGGCCGTCTTGGGCGTTGTCTGGGCAGGATAAACGGCGGGAAAACGGCCGTTTACCCGACAAAAACATCGTCACCTCCATCCACATGAGCGCGGAGGAGTTGCACACCTTCAACCAAAAGCTGCAAGCCAAACTCGCCCTCATCGAAGCCAACGAAGTGCGCTACGAGGAAAGCTACATCGAAGACGCCGAAATCGTCGTCGTCGCTTTTGGCACAGCCGGGCGCGTGGCCGGATCGGCCGTGAAGAATTTGCGCAAAGCGGGCGTGCCCGTCGGCCTCTTCCGCCCCATCACCCTCTGGCCCTTCCCGGAAAAACGGCTGGCCCAACTGGCCGACCGCGCCAAAGCGTTCCTCGTCGTCGAGATGAACGCCGGGCAAATGTTCCACGACGTGCGCGAAGCCGTCGGCCGGAACGTGCCGGTGGAGTTCCTGGGGCGCATGGGCGGCCTCATCCCCTTCACCGACGAAATCGAACAAGAAATCCAAACGCTGCGCCGCCGCACCGAAGTATTGGCGATGCACGAGCAGAGGTAGAGCAGGTTGCCGGTTGCCAGTGGCCGGTAATGACTTGCCACCGGCCACCGGCCACCAGCCACCGG
>CAYONK010000547.1:0-3554 GCA_964405285.1 uncultured Ardenticatenaceae bacterium | reverse complement strand
GCCAGAGGGCGACGCGGGCGGCTTGCAGAGCGGCGGCGGCCGTCTCCCCGCGGGCCAACGCGCCGTAAAAGGCCCCGGCCAGCTTGATAGCCGAATCGTCCAAAATAGCGAACTGCATGGCGACGACGGCCGGAACGTCCAGCTTCAGCAGCCCGGTAGCCACGCCGCGAAAGGCGTCCTGGTCGCTGGTCTGTCCCGTCTGGCAGCCGGAAAGGACAACCAGGCGCAGATCGGCGGCGGCCGTCAGGTGGGGGCGCAGCTCTTCGATGCCCGCCGGACGAGTCTGGCCCAGATCGTCCTCCAGGGCCAGGTAGCTGCGCTCCCGCTGCCGGTCGTAAGCGCCATGCCCGGTGTAATGGATGACGTGGGGCTTAAATTCCCGAATCTGCGCCCCGATATTCTCCAGCAGGGCGTCGTCCAGATAGGCGACCTGGACGCGCCCTTGCCGCAGGGCCTCGTCCAACGCCTCTTGCAGGACGCCGATCTCCTCTTCGCTGTCCAGTTCCTGCTGGTCGTCGGGCGCGGCAATGATCACCAGCAGCCGCAGGGGGAGGGCGACCGGTTCGGGGGTCAATTGGCCCAGCCCTTCGGGTTGGCGGTTGAGGTGGAAACGGCCGTTTAACCCCCAAAATTCCCGGCCGTCGTGCAGGTATTCCCAGGGCAGCCGCCAGAGGGGGGCGGCGTTGGCGTGCATGGAGAGGGTGAGGGTGACGGGGGAACGGCCGTCGGCGTTAAATTCGAGGAAGTTGGCTAAGCGCTGCCCATCGCCAAAGAGATAGGCGTAGAGGCGACGGCCGTATTCCTCCAGTTCGGCGATTTTCTTTTGCTGCGCGTCGGCGGCCGTTGCCTCCCCCCGCGCCGGGTCGTAGGCGTGGCGGGGGACGGCACGCTCCAGCAGCCATTGGGGTTCGAGGTCAACCAGTTTGTCGGGGTCGAAGGTGAAAGTGTTGCGGCAGATTTCTTTGCCGTCGGCCTGTTGGGTCACGGCCAGGTATTGGCCGCTGGCGGGGTCGGTTTGCTGGACGGTGGTGGTCAGGTTCATCATGGTCAATGGTCAATGGTCAATGGTCAATAGTCAATAGTCAATGGTCAATGAGTGGTCAGGGGCAGGCGCAGAGTTGGTCGAGGCCCATTTTGATAGCGATAGCGACGATCAAGACGGGTTCGGCGCCGAGGGGCATTTGTGGCAAACGGTCGGACAGGACGGCCAGAACGGCGATGGCCAGGTTCAGCCGGTCGTCATACCGGTTGTCCTGTCGTTTGTCGCACCAGCGCCACTCCTCGCAAATGACGCGGCGGACGGGGCCGACGACTTTGGCCCAGGCTTCGGCCGGGCCGCGTTCGGCCGGGGCGTAGAGGGCCAATTCATCTTCCAGGTCGGCCAGAGGGCGGGCCAGGTATTGTTCTAAACGGCGGCGGTCTGATTCGGTCATCGGCGGTTCCTCCCGTTGGGTAGTGGCGATAGGGGAATTATAGCGCAGAACGGCCGTTGCTGGGCAAAACCCGGCGAAATGGTCGCCCTGCCTGGGCGGGCACAAGGCCCGCCCCTACGGGCCTGATGATTTTCCGATTGACAGGGCGGCGTAAATCAATTATCATTCCCAGTATCATTCTCAGAAATGATAATGATGCAAGAATCAAGAATGAAACCGTTATGGAAAAAGTAGAGCTGATCATGCACCCGCTGCGACTGCGCATCATGCAGGCGCTCAGTCGGGAGAATCTGACCACCCAGGCGATTGCCGAGCGGCTACCGGACGCGGCCGTTTCCTCCATCTATCGCCACCTGAAGCTGCTGCTGGAAGGGGGGATGATCGAGGTGGCGGAGACGGAATTGGTGCAGGGTATCCAGCAAAAGACCTACCGTCTGGCGCAGCCGCCTCATCTCGGCCCGGAGGATGTGGCCGGGCTGGACGCGGAAACGCACGCCCATTACTTCGCCACCTACCTGATGAGCCTGCTGCGCGATTTCGCCAATTACTTGCAGGCGGCGGAGGCAGAGGCCGGCGCATTGGATTTGCTGGCGGACCAGACGGGGTATACGGAGACGATTGTCTACGCCACCCCGGAAGAGATGGAGACGTTTCGGACGGATTTCCTGGCGGCATTGGCGAAGTTGGCGGGGAATGAGGGAGGAAACGGCCGTTCTCGCCGCAAACTCGCCCTCATCAGCCACCCTTTGAAGTAAGAGCGAGAGGAAGAGAGCAAACTCTCGCTCTCGCTCACAAGGAGTATGATAGATGGAATCATGGGAGTGGGTTCAGGCAAATCTGGCGCTGCTGCTGCCGCTGATTTTGCTGCAATTGGTCTTAATCATCGCCGCGTTGGTGGACCTTTCCCGGCGGGAGAAGGTGCGCTGGGGCAACAAGTGGATTTGGGTGCTGGTCATCCTCTTCATCAACACCATCGGCCCGATCATCTATTTTCTCATCGGCCGAGAAGATGAGTAGGGAGACTTGAGATTGGAGATTAGAGATTAGAGATTGGAGAGCGACCCAATCTCCAATCTCCAATCTACATTCTCCAATCTCCATTCTTCAGTCAGCAAAACGTATGAACGCAATTCGTTGTGAAAACCTGAGTAAACAATATGGCGCGGTCCACGCTTTGACGGACCTGAATCTGGACGTGCCGGCCGGGGCCATCTTTGGCTTCCTGGGGCGCAATGGGGCGGGCAAGACGACGGCGATCCGCCTGATGACCGGGCTGGCCCGGCCGACAGCGGGCGCGGCCTGGGTGAATGGCCTGGAAACGACGCGGGCGGACAGCCTGGCCCGCGCCGCTTTCGGCTACCTGCCGCAAGACCCCGCCTTCTACAACTGGATGACGCCGCTGGAATATCTCGACTACGTGGGGCGCATCTACGGCCTGCCGGCCGCCGAACGGCGGTCGCGCTCGGATGAGGTGCTGCGCCTGGTGGGGCTGACCGAAGCGGCAAAGCGGCGCATTGCCGGCTTCTCCGGCGGGATGGGGCAGCGGTTGGGCATCGCCCAGGCGCTCTTCCACCGGCCGCCCGTCCTCTTTTTGGATGAGCCGACGAGCGCCCTGGACCCGGCCGGCCGCTACGAAGTGTTGGAGATGATCAGCGGCCTACGCGGACAGGTGACGGTCTTTCTTTCCAGCCATATCCTGGCGGATGTGGAGCGGGTGTGCGACACCATCGGCATCGTCCACCGGGGGAAGCTGCTGCTGGTGGCCGAGCGAGATGAGTTGTTGGCCCGGTACGCCACCAACGTCATCGCCCTGACGCTGATCCGCGCTGAAACGGAGAAACGGCCGTTCCTCGTCACCACCCTGGAACAGCAAGAATGGGTTACAGGCGTCACCACCGAGGGGTTGGAGGAAACGGCCGTTCACATCACCGTCAACGACCCCGACCGGGCGCGGGCGGAAATTCTGCCGCTCATCGTCGCCCAGGGCGTCACCCTGAACCGCTACGACTGGATCCGCCCCACGCTGGAAGAGGTCTTTCTGCAATTATCAGTTGATAGTTGATAGTTGGGAGTTGAGAGTGACTCCCAACTCCCAACTCCCAACTGCCACTTATTATGTTA
>CAYONK010000546.1:0-3560 GCA_964405285.1 uncultured Ardenticatenaceae bacterium | reverse complement strand
CCGGGAAGGCCCGGCGCGAACGCCAGGGCTGCGGTAAAACCGCCGCTTCCGGCCTCGCCCCCGCCCGCAACCGCTGCAAAATCTCCTCACGCGCTGTCATTGAGATTTATAGGACACAGATACACACAGATTCCCCTTTGTCTCTTACGTCCCTTTGTCCCTTTGTATAAAATTTGCCTTAAAAATCACACTTCACCGTCGCGCCACATTTGGCGGAACGATTTCGGCGGCAGGGTCGGCAGTTGCCGTTCGCCCGCCAGGTTTAGTGGCAGTTGCAAGTGGTCGTTGTGGAGAAACGGCCGTTGTCCCCACCTTAACAGCCGCATCCCCGCCTCCCACAACCCGGCGTGGCTCATCAACGCCGCCGCCGCCCGCTCCGCCAAAGTCTCCGGCGCGGGGAGGATGCCCTGCGCTACCTCATCGGCCCGCAGTTGCAGCAGCATCCGCGGCAGATCAATCCGCACCGGGCAAACATCCTTACACGCTCCGCACAGGCTGCTGGCGTGGGGCAGCGCCTCGTACTCCGCCAGGCCAAAGAGCAGCGGCGAGATGACCGCGCCGATGGGGCCGCTGTAGGGGCTGCCATAGGCGTGTCCCCCGGCTGCCCGATAGACCGGGCAGACGTTCAGGCAGGCGCCGCAGCGCAGGCATTGCAGAACTTCTTCGTAGTGGGTGTTGAGGAGGTGAGAACGGCCGTTATCCACCAACACCACATGCACCTCTTCCGGGCCATCCGGGTCGGCCGGCCGCGCCGGGCCGGTGATGGCAGTGGTGTAAATGGAAAGCGGCTGACCCGTCGCGCTGCGGGCCAGCAAAGAAAGCCAGACGGCCGCCTCGTCCCAGGTGGGGGCGATTTTCTCAATGCCCAGCACGGCCACATGGACGCGGGGCAGGCTCGTCACCATCCGGCCGTTGCCCTCATTCGTCACCAGCACCACGCTGCCCGTTTCGGCGACGGCCAGATTGGCTCCGCTGACGCCCACGTCGGCGGAGAGGAATTTTTGGCGGAGGAGGCGGCGGGCAACGGCCGTTAAATGGGGGATGTCGTCGGCCATCGGCTCTCCCGTTACCTCGTGGAATAGGTCGGCCACCTGCGCCCGCGTCTTGTGTATTGCCGGGGCGATGATGTGATAGGGCGGCTCGGCGGCCAACTGGATAATCCACTCGCCCAGGTCGGTCTCCACCGGCTCAATCCCAGAGTCCAGCAACGCCTGGTTCAGCCCAATCTCCTCTGTCACCATAGATTTGGACTTCGCCACCAGCCGCGCCTCGTGCCGCCTGGCGATTTCCAGGACGATCCGGCTCGCCTCTGCCCCGTCTCGCGCCCAATGGACCTGCGCCCCGGACGCCTCGGCGTTCCGCTCAAACGTGGCTAAATGCTCGGCCAGATTAGCCAGCGTCGCCGCCCGGATCGCTTTCAGATGGTCGCGCATCGCTTCCACCTCCGGCACGTCGGCCAGGGCGGCGGCGCGGGCGGCGGCGAAACGGCCGGTGGCCCCGCTCAACGCCCCTTGCAAGCGCACATCTTCAATGGCAATGGTGGCCGACTGGCGAAACTGGCGGAAGCTGCTGCCCTGGGCGCTCATCGGGTGGCTCGCTCCAGGGCGACGGCCAGATGTTCCACTTGCAGGTCGCTCCCTTCCGGCAGCATTCCGCGCAGTTGCAGCAGGCAGCCGGGGTCGGCGGTGATGAGGGTGGAAACGGCCGTTTCCCCCGCCAGCCGTAACTTTTCCGCCGTCATCGCATTCGCCACCGCCGCCATTCGCAGCGAAAACAGCCCGCCAAAACCACAACAGCGGTCCGACTCCTCCATCTCTTCAATGGCATATCCGGCGCGATTCAACGCCTGGCGCGGCTCATCGCGCAGCCCCAGCAGGCGGCACATATGGCAAGAGTCGTGGTAGGTGATGGGGGTGTCCGTATGCCGTGTTCCGTGTTCCGTCGTCTGCGGTCCGCCGTCTGCGGTCCGCTGTCCACCTACGGAATACGGCTCACGGCTGAGGAATTCGCTGAGTTCGTAGGTTTTGCGGGCCAGGCGCAGGGCGCGGTAATAATAGCCCGGCTCATCGGCCAACAGATGGGGGTATTCCAACCGGATCATGGCGGTGCAGGAGCCGCTAGGGAGAACGACGATTGGCTCGTCGGCCAACAGGTCTACTGTGTGGCGGGCCAGCCGCCGCGCCTCATCCTGGAAGCCGCTGTTGAAAAAGGGCTGGCCGCAGCAGGTCTGCACCTGGGGAAACGTCACCTCATACCCGGCGCGGCGCAGCAGCCGGACTGTACTGACTCCCACCTCCGGCATCACCTGGTCCACCAGGCAAGTGACAAATAACGCAACCTGTTTGTTAGCGTCCATGCTAATCTACAGAGATTGGAGATTGGTAATTGGAGATTGGAGATTGAGGCTCTTTAATCTCCAATCTCCAATCTCTGACTCTGCCGAAAAAACCACAAAGACACGAAGATCGCAAAGATTTTCCCAGAGTAACTTCGTGCCCTTTGTGTCTTTGTGGTACCTTTTTTCGGGATACTCAATCTCTTCATTTACGGAATCCACTTGATATCTTTGAAGTCTGGTTTGCGCTTTTCCAGGAAGGCGTTTCGCCCTTCTTTGGCTTCGTCGGTCATGTAGGCCAGGCGGGTCGCTTCCCCGGCGAAGATTTGCTGCCCCACCATGCCATCGTCGGTCAGGTTCATGGCGAATTTGAGCATTTTGATGGAGGTGGGCGACTTCTCCAAAATCTCCTGCGCCCATTGGTAAGCGGTGTCCTCTAGCTCGTCGTGGGGGATGACGGCGTTGACCATGCCCATCTCATACGCCTCCTGCGCCGAGTAGTTACGGCCGAGGAAGAAGATTTCGCGGGCGCGTTTCTGCCCGACCATCTTGGCCAGGTAGGCGGAGCCATAGCCGCCATCGAAGCTGGTGACGTCGGCGTCGGTTTGCTTGAAGATGGCGTGTTCTTTGCTGGCCAGGGTCAGGTCGCAGACGACGTGCAGGCTGTGGCCGCCGCCCACCGCCCAGCCTGGCACAACGGCGATGACCACTTTGGGCATGAAGCGGATGAGGCGCTGCACTTCAAGGATGTTCAGCCGGGGCATGCCGTCATCATCCACATAGCCCTGATGACCGCGCACCCGTTGGTCGCCTCCGCTGCAAAAGGAGTAGACGCCATCTTTGGGCGATGGCCCCTCGGCGGAGAAGAGGACCACGCCGATGGATGTGTCCTCGCGGGCGTCGAGGAACGCTTCAAATAGTTCCGCCACTGTTTTTGGGCGGAAGGCGTTGCGCACTTCGGGCCGGTTGAAGGCGATGCGCGCCACGCCGCCAGACTTCTGATAGGTGATGTCTTCGTACTCTTTAACGGTTGTCCATTTTGCTTTGCTCATGGCGCTCAATTTTATCGTAAAACCAGACCAGACAAAACTCAAGATGGGTCTAGGACAATCGCTTTCTAGCCACAAATCAAGCATATTCGCTTCTTGAAGAATATAGGACACAGATTTTCACAGATGGACACAGATGAAAGCGGCGAAATCTGTGTTCATCTGATGTCCAATTT
>CAYONK010000545.1:0-3560 GCA_964405285.1 uncultured Ardenticatenaceae bacterium | reverse complement strand
AGGCGAGGAAGTTTCTCCGGTGGGGGAATGACCCGCCGGGCATGGGAGGTTCAAGAGGAATTTCATCGCTTAACGGCGACGACCCTTCTGGTATGTCTGCGAGTCTTTCTTCTAGTGAATCTCGGATCCAATCTCCACTTAGTTCTTCTGGTCGGAGTAGAAAGGGTCGCAAACTTTCGGGATTCTGTGTGGTAAATCCCTCATCCTTTTCTGGGGGCGCTGTTACTTCTTCTAAAGTAAGTTGAAAAGAGCATGTCGTTGCGTCTTTCTGTCGTGTGTCTCTATAGCTATATTGAAATAATGCTTCTCCATTTTCAATACGCATCAGTTTTGTCGTAGCAATCCATAACCCCTCATGATTGATTGTTAAGGATTGCCACCGGCGTAATCTCTCCACTCCCAAGTGAGGTGATTCCATCACAATGGCACCCTTATAGATAACAGCATTGTACAATCCATCCGGATAAAACACGGGAACTCTCAAAGAATCACAGGGAGGGGGTGTGGTCACATCGGCAACCCAGTAAAACGTCACACCCGCACCAACAACCAACAAAATTACTATCCCCCACAATTTGATTTTTGCCATAGTACAACCTCAACTCGCTAACGATAACGCTCAATGTCTATTGGCTCAAAATGCCAAAATTCTGCTTGCAATCTTGTTCTTCCGTTATCCCTGACTAACTGAGCATTCTGCTCATTTACATACGCTTCGGTAAACGGCCGATCTAAGCGAAACTGTCGGGCAATGTTGGTTATTGGCGAACCCCATATATCATCTGGGTCATCCGACCACCAGCCCACGATATCTACAGCCAGCCCGTACACATGATTGCTCACTGGTACATCGTTTGAATTAGGTAAACGGCGTGGGTCGCCTGGTGGATATCCTTCTTGTGCATAGGAAAATCCGCAGTTGAATGTACCACAGGAGTAATTTGACCCCGCCCCCCTTTGTGCATTCTCTATAGCCCACCTGGCTCTAGGACTACACAGGTTCGCAGGTCTGATTAATATTGTCGAGCTTGAACAAGCATATGTATACAGGAAATCTCTAGCCGGATCGCTCCAAATGTTACCATCGAGGTCCATGGGATAACATCCTAAAACCTCCGAATCAATAAACCCATAGAAGAGATGGTAAGAGGTACTGAATCGGTGCGCATCTGCTGGTGTACGATAACCTTGTGAAACAACATCGGTGGGATTACTACTCACGAGGTAGCCTTGGCTCGCCAATTGGTTAATCATTCCACAAGCTCTAGCTTTGACTACAGGATGCGTTCCACTAAACACAGAGTTAGAGGCACAGGTTGCATATATTCTTAAAAGCTCTAAATCTCGGTAATCCATTGATCCTAGTTCATGTAGTGAGCCTTGTCCAGTGCGCCAGAGTTGTTCAGCTAGTGACCAACAAGATTCATCCCCAATTTCTGCACATAAACCGCTAAAATCTACATAATTAATGGGGTTTCCATGTACATAGCTGTAACCATTCTGGGATTGCGGTAGTGAGGCATATCCGGCAAACGGGTCTCTCGATTGAAACTGGTTAAGAGTTGGGTTGTAATAGCGCGCCCGCAGGTACACCAGCCCCGTCGCCGCGTCCTCCTGCTCGCCGGTGAAGCCGTAGGTTGTGCCGCTGGTTCCTGTTTGGGTTAGCAGCTTGCCATACGGTTCGTAGGTGGTGGTGGTTTGCAGGTCGCGGCCGGCCAGCTCCTGGCGCACGCTGCCCAGACCATCGGCCAGCAGGAAGCGCATTTGCGCCCCGTCGTCCTGATGGATGAGGCTCAGGCCAAAGAGGTTGGCGGTTGTCGTTGTGCCATCATCGGCCAGCAGTACCTGCGTCATGCCCAAGATGTCGTTGGTGTAGGTGGTGATGACGGGCTGGCTGCCACTGTAGTCAATTTGCTGCACGCGGTTGGCGTTCCCGTCATAGACAAAAGCTGCTTGCATGATTTCTGGGCCGCGCGGCCCTGCCTGCCGGAAGGCCTGCTCCAGTAGATTGCGTTGGTTATAGCGGTAGCCCAGCCGGATGCTGTCCGGCAGGAGGGTCATTTCCAGGTTGCCGTTTTGGTCATAATAGAAGGAGGATTCCCCCAGTTCCTCATCGCTGCTGCTGACCAACTGGTTGACAGGGATGTAACTGTAGATGGTCACCTGGTCGTAGTGAGCGTGGCCGTATAGGCCAGCCGGTTGCCCACAGCGTCATATTAGGGCCAGGGTAATTCGCATGGTTTGCCGACTTCCCAAAAATCGTCTTCAAAAACCAGTGAAGTATTAGCGACCAATACACCATAGTATGTTACAAAAGCAATCTTGTTGCCGTGAGGAGATAAGATTGCAGAGTCGAACTTGCTTATTGGAGACTCCAGACGATGGCAACGACTATCCATACCAGACACTTGTAAAACCCGATCCGTTAACATTGAATCAGGCAATGCCGTATATAGAACTTTTTCAGAGTCTGGTGAAAAATTGAATATACGGAAATCAAAAGGCACTTCAGCTATCGTTTGTAAGTTGCTCCCATCTGCAATCATTGTGTAAAATGCTGCATCATCAGTGCCTGGTATGATCATGCCCTGGTTATCAAGTTGTATATCAAGTACAGCAATGAAGGCTAACCTATTCCCATCTGGAAACCATGTCAGATTTCGTATACTGCCCCAGGGTCTATTTACCTCGAAAATAACAGTTTCATCTTCTGTAAAGAAATCATAGAGTCGAACTTGTATGAGCCGTTCAGGAGAACCTGGTTGATGGGTGTCACCTGCATAAGCTAATCTTTGTCCGTCAGGTGACCAGGTTGGCAAATAGCCATCAGCCAGATAGCTGGTATGGTTGGTTCTCCAATTGACGAGATAAATCTGTGCTTTATCTGCCGTATAGCGACTGGCTGCAACCAGACTACCATCTGATGATAAGGCAGGAGCAGATGCCCAATGTTCTTCGCTACTTGTGAAAAGGAGATGCCTGGTTTCCAGGTCAACTATATACAGATGCCCATATGTGGTTTCTAAAGTAGCGTTGCCAAAAGCTGCTAGCAATTTACCATCGCTGTTTAGACTTGGAGGATGCAACCTTTGACCGGGAATAAGCGAATCCACATTAAAAAAACCTGGCGGTGGTGTAGGTGTTGGCGGTCCCCATGAACTGCCAAAATTGGCAGGCCCGCAACCGGCAAGGATGATAATAGATAAACATAATAGTGCCAAAAACTTATAGAGCATACTATTCTCCTTTCAAAAAAGTTACCCAGGTGGTGTGCCTGGAGGTGGTGGCGTACGGGGGGGGGTAACTTGTGGGGGTGGTGTTGGTGCCGGGGCGGGGGGAATAGGAGGTGGTGGTGGTGGAAGCAATGGTGGCAGCGGCCGAGGCGGTGGTGCAAACGGACCACCAATGACAATCGGAATTCGGGGAACCGGACGATAAAGAGGAAACTCATCTCTCCAATCAGACAGCTCCGTCCACATTTGCAACCATCGTAAATAGTCATACCGTATTGCTGGATCAGTTAGATTTATTTCCATGGATCTTCTTTCCTGTCTAGAAAT
>CAYONK010000544.1:0-3561 GCA_964405285.1 uncultured Ardenticatenaceae bacterium | reverse complement strand
CTGGGCAACATGGTCGCCTACAACACCATCCGCCCCGACGGCCTGAACGAACTGCTGGCCGAAAACCCGCCATTTATCCTGGACGTGCGCCAGCCGACTGAGTTAGAAGAGAAAGGCCACATCCCCGGCGCAGTTCACATCCCCTTGCGCGAAGTGGGAGCCAATCTGGATAAACTGCCCGCCTTCGACGCCCCCATCGTCTCCTACTGCGGCGTGGGCTGGCGCTGCACCATCGCCATGACGGCCCTCGGCACGCTGGGCTACACCGACATCAAAGCGCTCGTTGGCGGCAGCTTTGGCGGCTGGGTAGATGCGGGATACGCTGTTGAAGAAGGCTTCCCAGCAGAAGCCGAAGTCTTGAACGCCACAGACCCAGACCCGTTGCTGGCTGCCCATGTTGAAGAATTCTTCGCCGGTTTACCCGATGGTTGGGGCGTCATCACCGTAGACGATCTGGCCATGAAACTTGTGGAAACGCCGGACGTCACCCTGATTGACGTGCGCACCGTTGAAGAAGTAGAGCAGAACGGCATCATCGAATCAGACGTGCAGACCAACATCCCCATCGCCGATTTTGTCGCCATGAAGGATCAATGGCCGGCCGATAAAGACACCGAGATCCTCATTTACTGCGGCACAGGCCATCGCAGCACCATCGCCATGTCCATTCTGTGGCAATATGGCTACACTAATGTCCGCAGCATGAAGGGCGGTCTGGCTGAGTGGGTGAAGGTTGGCTACCCGGTTCTAGGTGGCGAAGAAGCCGCCGGGCCAGACCTGGACACCGCCTTTACCACCTTCTTGGGCAACATGGTAGCCTACAACACCATCCGCCCCGACGGCCTGAACGAACTGCTATTTGAAGACCCACCCCCCTTCATCCTGGACGTGCGCCAGCCGAACGAATTGGAAGAAAAGGGGCACATCGAAGGGGCCGTCCACATCCCCTTGCGGGAGCTTGGCGACAATCTGGACCTGCTGCCCTCCTTTGACACCCCAATCGTCGCCTACTGCGGCGTGGGCTGGCGCTGCACCATCGCCATGACGGCTCTGGGCGCGATGGGCTGGACGGACATCAAAGCCCTGGTCGGTGGCAGCTTCGGCGGCTGGGTGGATGGCGGTTATCCGGTGATTGAGGGCATGGCCGAAGAGGCGATGGTCCTGAACGCGGCCTCCCCGGACCCGGCATTGGCCGCTGTCCTGGGCGAGATGCTGGCGAAAGTACCGGATGGCTTCGGCGTGGTGACGGTAGACGCGCTGGCGACGGAACTGATTGAGAAGCCGGACCTCTTCTTGATTGATGTGCGTACACCGGGAGAGTTGGAAGAGAATGGCGTCATCGAGGCGGAAAATTGGGTGAATATTCCCCTGGAAGAGTTCATTGCCCAGATGGCGAATTGGCCGGACCCGGACACGGAGATTGTGATCTATTGTGGCACGGGCCACCGCAGCACCATCGCCATGAGCATTCTCTGGAGCTATGGCTTCACCAACGTGCGCAGCATGAAGGGCGGCCTGGCGGAATGGGTGAAGATGGAGTATCCGGTGGCGGAGTTCCAACCATAACATAGGTATCAGAGATAACCGGTTTTCGGAAACTGGTCATCTCTAAACCAGATACAAAGCGGGGCTGTAAAACAGCCCCGCTTTTCTTTTCTCTCCGGTCAGAAAGCTCTATAATCGGTCCCATCGTGTAAGGCTTCTTGGGCGATGGGTCGTGTGCCGGCTCATCCAACATAACAGGGTTGCAGAAGACGTATGACCATCGTCATCCTGACGATTGCCTGGATGATCGGTATCTGGCTGGCCTCGGTGTTGGCGCTGCCGTTGGTTGGCTGGTTGGGGACGGCCGTTTTCCTCTTCCTCCTCTCCCTCCTCTTCCGCCAACGCCAGAGGCGGGTCGCCCTGGTGTTGGCCGCGCTGTCCGCCCTCGCCTTTGGCGCGGCGCGTTACACCTTCGCCCTGCCCCAGATTGACGCCAACCACCTCGCCTTCTACAACGACGCGCCGGAGAGCGTCGGCATTATCGGCGTCGTCGTCAAGGAACCGGATGTCCACGACCGGCACGTCAACCTGCGCGTCGCCGCCGAGCAGATCAGCTTCGGCGACGGGACCACCTATCCGGTGGAAGGGCTGCTGCTGGTGCGGGCCAATCGTTTCCCGGAAGTGCCGTATGGGGCGCGGGTGGGGGTAAACGGCCGTTTAGAAACCCCGCCCGAAGGGGAAGAATTCAGCTACAAAGCCTACCTGGCCCGCCAGGGCGTCCACAGCTTCGTCGCCCAGGGGCGGGTGCGCGTCCTGGCCGAAGGGCAGGGCAGCCCGGCGCTGCACGCCATCCTCGCCCTCAAAGCGCAGGCCCAGGCGACCATCAACCGCCTCATCCCAGAGCCAGAAGCCGCCTTGCTCACCGGCATCCTCCTGGGCAACGACAACGGCATCCCGCCCGACCTGGCCCAAGATTTCCGCGACACCGGCATGACCCACATCATCGCCATCTCTGGCTTCAACATCGCCATCCTCATCGCCATCATGGTCAGTCTGGCCGATCCCTTTCTGGCGCGGCGAACGGCCGTTCTCGTCGCTGTCGTCGGGATCGTCATCTACACCATCCTGGTCGGGGCGGAGGCGTCGGTGGTGCGGGCGGCCGTCATGGGGTCGCTCTTCCTCTTCACCAGCCGTTGGCTCGGCCGGCCCAACTTCCCCTACGCCTCCCTCTTCTTCGCCGGAGGGGTGATGACTCTGTTCAACCCGATGACCTTGTGGGACGTCGGTTTCCAACTCAGCTTCACCGCCACCCTGGGGTTGATGCTCTACGCCGACCCCTTCACCCAATGGACACGGCGGCGCGTGGCGCGGGTGTTGGATTGGTCGTTGACGGATCGGGTGATGGGCGTCCTCTCCGAAGCGGTGCTGCTGACCCTGGCGGCGCAAATCCTGACGCTCCCCCTGATGATCGGCTACTTCCGCCAATTGTCGCTCATCAGCCTGCTGGCCAACGCCCTGATCCTGCCCTTCCAACCCGGCGTGATGCTCTGGGGCGGGGCGGCGACGCTGGCGGGAATGCTCTGGCTGCCGTTGGGCCAGCCATTCGCCTGGGTCGCCTGGCTTTTCCTGGTCCTGACGGTGCGCCTGGTGGAGGCGTTTGCCGCCGTGCCCTTTGCCGCCGTGCCGCTCTACCTGCCCATCGTCGCCCTGATTGGGTTGTACGCCCTCATCGCCGCCGTCACCTGGTATGTGCAGGCGGATGGGGGAAAGCGAACGGCCGTTGCCGACTTCCTGCGGCAAAACCTCTCCCAACGGCTCGCCTTCAGCGTCAGCCTCTTTTTGTTGTTCCTGGTGGGCGGCTGGAGTCTGACGCAGCCAGACGGCCGTTTACACGTCACCTTTCTCGACGTGGGCCAGGGGGACGCCATCTTCATTCAGACGCCGAGCGGGCGGCAGGTGTTGGTGGATGGCGGCAATTTCCCCAGCGTGTTGAACGACCAGTTGAGCCGCCAGATGCCCTTCTGGGACCGGGAGATTGACCTGCTGGTGGCGACCCATCCGGACGCCGACCACGTG
>CAYONK010000543.1:0-3562 GCA_964405285.1 uncultured Ardenticatenaceae bacterium | reverse complement strand
GTCATCGGGGCCAATAACGCCGGGAAATCTACCCTCTGTTACGCCCTCAGCGGCTACGCGCCCCACTTTTTCCAGGGCAAGTTAGCTGGTGTGGCGCTGGTGATGGGACGGGAAACGGCCGTTACCCCCCTCCCCCATCTCGTCACCCAAATCGGCCTGGTTTTCCAAAATTCGGCGGCGCAAATGAGCGGCGCCCGCTTCACCGTCGCCGAGGAAGTCGCTTTTGGTCTGGAGAATCTGGGCGTCCCGCCCGAAGAAATCGGGGAGCGGGTAGCCGAGGCGCTGGCTCTGGCCGGAATTGCCGACCTGGCGGAACGGCCGCCGCTGGCGCTCTCCGGCGGGCAGCAGCAGCGGGTAGCCCTGGCGGCGATGCTGGCGATGAAGCTGCCCATCCTGGCGCTGGACGAACCAACCGCCCAACTTGACCCGCCGGGCAGCGCGGCCGTTTTCGCCTTGCTGCGCCGCCTCAGCCAGCAGGGAACTACGCTGGTAGTCGCCACCCACAAGCTGGAATGGGTCGCCGCCTACGCTGACCGGGTTCTTCTCCTCCATGATGGGGCGCTGGTCGCCGCCGGACCGCCTCAGACCATCCTGACCCGCCCCGATTTGCCCACCTTTGGCCTGCGCCCGCTGCGCTACACCGAAGTGGCGCGGCTTGCGGGCGAACGGGGCATCTGGCCGGCCGACATACCACTGCCAATCACGTTGGAAACGGCCGTTGCCGGCCTCGCCCCCAAAACATCCCCAAAATCCCCTCCCTCCCTCTCCCCCTCTAGCTCTAGCTCTCGCTCTAGCTCCCAGATTGAACTGGAAGCTATCCACTTCCACTACCCCGACGGCCTCCACGCCCTGCGGGGCGTCAGCCTGAGCGTTGCGCCGGGGGAACAGGTGGCGATTGTCGGCCCGAATGGGTCGGGCAAGACGACGCTGGTGAAGCATCTGAACGGGCTGCTGCGCCCAACGCAGGGGCGGGCGCGGATTGGCGATTGGACGACAAGCCAGCATACGGTGGCCCAATTAGCCCGCCGCGTCGCCTATCTCTTCCAAAATCCCGACGAGCAGCTTTGCCAGCGCACTGTCTGGGCGGAGGTGGCTTTTGGCCCGCGCCATCTCGGCTGCCCGGCAGCGGAGGTGAGGCGGCGGACGGACGCCGCGCTGGAGGCGCTGGGTCTCGCCGCTGAGGCGCAGACCAACCCGTATGACCTGAACCTGACAGAACGGCGGCGGGTGACGTTGGCGGCCGTGATGGCCATGGAGACGCCAATCATCGTTCTCGACGAGCCAACGTTGGGGCAGGACGCCTTCTTTCTGGAGCGGCTGGCGGCGCTGTTGGCGGAATGGCGAACGGCCGGGCGCACGGTGTTGACCATCAGCCACGACATGGAGTTTGTCGCCGAGCATTTCGAGCGGCTGGTGGCCCTACGCGACGGGCAGATTGTGGCAGACGGACCAACCTGGCGCTTGTTGGCGGATGGGGCGTGGGAAGAGGAAACGGCCGTTGCCCTCCCCCAACTGCTCCGATTATCTCGACGGTTGGGCTTTGTGGCAGATGGACCAACGGCCGTTGAATTTCTCGCAGCTTATTGTAGGTAAAATCGTTGGTTAGGGTGGTTGGTTAGTTGGTTGGTTTGCTAATCGCCAACAAACCAACCAACCAAACAAACACCATTTCACACACCGGAGGTTTCACATGAACGTTCTCTATCTCAACTCAGACCAAATGGGCCAGGGCGACCCAGAACTGGGGCGCAAACTATTACTCATCTTCCTGGAAAAGCTGGCCGCGTCCGACACGCGCATTGACGCGGTAGGCTGCGTCAACGGCGGCGTCCGCCTGACCACCGAGGAAGGCCCGGCGTTAGCCAGTTTGCAAGCGTTAGCGGCGCGGGGCGCGCGCATTCTCACCTGCGGCACTTGCCTGGATTATCACGGCAAACAAGACGCTTTGCTGATCGGCGAAGTGGGCGACATGAACGGTACGGTGGCGATGATGGCGACGGCCGAACGGATTATTCGGCCGTAATGAGAGATATATCGGTCATCATAACGCTATCAGGTTAATGATCCCGCGCCATCACGTAAAAAACATAGCCGTACCAGGGTGAATAGCGGCGGTACAGTTCGATTTCCGCCTCTTCCCCATCCAGCGACCGCTGCGCGGCCTCATTCCCCTGGTACTGCTGGCGCAGCATGGTGATGCGCGCCGCCATCGGATTGTAATAATGGTCCCACCAGGCGCTCTCTGGCAGCACAAAATGGCCCAGGGGGCGGTAGCCTGCGGCTGTCAGGCGGCCCTGATTTTCCTCGATTGTGGCCAATTCCGGACATTCCGTTTGCCAAAAAGCGGCAACCTCGGCGGGCGGGTTCGGTTTCAGCCAGGTGAGATCGGTCACGGCGACAAAGCCGCCCGGCTTGAGTAAGCTGCGCCACTGGCGCAATCCCCGCTCGAAGCCGATGATGTAAATGGCTCCTTCTGACCAGATCAGGTCGAACGGTTCGGTGAAATCGAGGTCGAACATGGAGGCGTTCAGCGGTTGGATACGCTCGGACACGCCGGCCTGCGCCGCCCGGCGGGCCAGGTCGTCTAAGAAGGGTTGGTGGTTATCAACGGCCGTTACCAGCCCCCCACTCTCCCGCGCCAACACCACCGTCTGCGCCCCAGGGCCGCAACCAACGTCTAAAATGCGGGGAGCGGCGGGCAGGTCTGGCAGCATGGCCAGGGCTTGCCGCGTCGCTTCGTCGCTGCCTGGCCCTTCGCGGGGCAGATCGCGGTGAATGGCCCAGAAAATCTCTTGCGCGAATGAATTGGTCATTGTTTCTCCTCTTAACTCAGAATCCGGTTACAAGCCGGGGCTGTCATGGCGACTCCCTGGCGAATGGGGCAAAATGCCCCGCTGGAGGGCAACGGCCGTTGCTTCCGCCCGCGATTCGACCCCCAGTTTGTTGTAGATGTTGGTCAGATGGGCTTTCACGGTGCGCTCAGCCACGCCTAGCTGTTGGGCGATCTCTTTGTTGCGGTCGCCACGGGCCACAGCCGTTAACACCATCATCTCCCGCTCCGTCAGGCTTTCGTCGGCAACGGCCGTTGTCTCCCGTTCGGCTGGTTGGGGATGCAGCGCTCGCTGCAAAATCTCCGGTTGCAGCAGCGTCTCCCCCCGCGCGGCGGCGCGAATGGTGCGGAACAGCGTCTCGCGGTCGGTATCCTTCAGCAAAAAGCTGCGCGCCCCCGCCTGCAACCCCTGGCGCAGGAGATCATCCTCGTTATAGGTGGTCAGGATGATGATGGCAATTTCCGGCCATTGGGCGCGGATGTAGCCGATGGCTTCCAGGCCATCCATGCCCGGCATGCGCAAATCCATCAGCACGACGTCCGGTTGTAATTCCCCGGCCAGGCGCACGGCCGTCGCCCCATCCGCCGCTTCCCCCACGACGGCAATATCCGCTTCCAGGCTGAGAATGAGCTGCAACCCTTCGCGCACCACCAGATGGTCGTCAACAATCAAGACGCGAATCATAAAACCTCTTTAGCGAGAGCGAGAGCGAGAGTACCCTCTTCCTCTAG